>CAMXAS010000012.1 GCA_947179195.1 uncultured Bacteroidales bacterium | reverse complement strand
AGACGTCCTGAACGTTATCCCCTTTATTAAGTGTAATGCAAAGATACAACAACGTTGTGAAAACACAAAAAGAGTGCTGGCTTCGATGTCACGGCTTTACCCGGCGCTCGGCACTCTTTTCAAGCATCATTCAATGCTCACCACAAAGGTACGAAAAATTTTTTGATATGAAAGACGATTTGTTTTACACGCTGGCACTGACGCTCGTGCCAGGCTTCGGACTGAAACATCAGTACGACATCTTGAAGCACTTTACATCGGCGCAGGCGTTCTTCGAGACGGCCACACGCCAGCGACGGCTGAACCTTGGCGCGGACGACGCCTTGACACAGGCGCAACGGCGGGCCGAAGCCGAATTGGAGACCGCCGCCCGCAACGGCTGGCATATCTGCCCGCTCAACTCGCCGGACTACCCGCCCCTGCTGCGCGACTGCCCCGACGCACCGCTCCTGCTGTTCGTGCGGAGCCTTCAGCCGCCCGCCGCACCCGACCATGCGCTCAAACGGCCGGCCTTGGGCATCGTGGGCACGCGCAACGCGAGCCATTACGGGCTCTCCCAAACCGACCGCCTCGTTGCCGAACTGAGCTCCGAGCCCATCTGCACGGTGAGCGGCCTGGCCTTGGGCATCGACGCGCAGGCCCACCGCAGCAGCCTGAACTACGGCCTGCCGACGATAGCCGTCGTGGGACACGGACTGGAACAGATTTACCCGGCGGCCAACGGGCAACTGGCGCAGGAAATCATCGACCAGGGCGGCGCCGTCATCACCGAGATGCCGTCGGGCACACAGATTACGGGCGGCCTGTTTCCGCGCCGCAACCGCATCATCGCGGGGCTTTCTCAGGCCGTGGTGGTGGCGGAGGCTTCCATCAAGGGCGGCGCGCTCATCACCGCCCGCATCGCGCACTCCTACAACCGCAGCCTGTTCGCGTTCCCCGGCAAGAACGACATGACCTACTCGAAAGGCTGCAATTTCCTTATCAAGACGCAGATGGCGCAACTCTTGGAAACGGCCGACGACCTGCGGGCGGAGACCGCCTGGACTTGGGGAGAACCGGCCAAGCACAAACGCAAGGCCGCCAAGCCGACCGCGCGGACGAGCGCGCCGCCCGCCCATCTCGACGAGGCCCAGCGCGCCCTGCTGCAAATCATCCAGCGCGAGAACCCCGCCGACATCGAACAGCTGACTGCCGAAACCGGCCGTCCGCTGCCCGACCTGCTGAGCGACCTGCTGACGCTGGAACTCTCCGGCTGCATCCGCACGGTACCCGGCAACCGCTACGAAGCCGTATAGACAAGCGGCCTAAAACTTGCTAATACAGCGCCCGTGTATTATTTTTGCATATCTTAAATGTATGCCCATGGAAAAAAAACGCATCGCGTTGGTTTGCGGCGGTTTCTCTAAGGAAAACGTCATTTCGGTACGGAGCGCGGCCACAATTGCCGAGCATCTCCGCCCGGAGCTCTTTGAAACATACCGTATCGTCATTGACCCAGACCGCTGGTATTACGAAGCCACGGCCGAGGGCGGCAAGATTTACGACATCGACAAAAACGACTTCAGCCTCCACCTGCCCGGCGGCAAGGTGACGTTCGACCTCGCGCTCATCATCATTCACGGCGACCCGGGCGAGAACGGCCGGTTGCAAGGCTATTTCGATATGTTGCACCTGCCCTACACGACCTGCAACGCCTGTACGTCGGCGCTGACGTTCAACAAGGCTTACTGCAACGCCGTGCTGGCGCACAACGGCGTCCGCGTAGCCCCCTCGCTCCACCTGTTCCGCGAGACCTGCACGGAACCGGCGCAACGGGAAGCGGCCATCCGGCAGATTACCGAGAAAATAGGCTTCCCCTGCTTCATCAAGCCCAACGCGGGCGGCAGCAGCATCGGCATGAGCAAGGTGAACGCCGCCGAACAACTGCCCGAAGCCTTGGATAAGGCGTTTGCCGAAGACACGGAGGTATTGGCCGAAGCCTTCGTCAAGGGGAACGAATACTCGTGCGGCCTCATGCGTCACGACGGCCGGTTGCAGGTGTTCCCGCTGACGCAAATCGTGCCCGACACGGAGTTTTTCGACTACGAAGCCAAGTACCAAGGCAAATCGAAGGAAATCACGCCGGCGCCGGCCGCACCCGAACTCGTGGCCGCCATCGGCGAAATCGCCAAGAACGTCTATCGCATCCTGCATTGCGCGGGCGTCGTGCGCTGCGACTTCATCGTGGAGGAAAAGACGGGCGACATCTACTTCCTGGAGGTGAACACGACGCCCGGCCAGTCGGCGCAGAGCATCGTACCGCAACAGGTTCAACACATGGGTTGGACGCTCGACCGTTTTTATGAAACCTTAATACGCGAAACCTTATGTTTACAGGCATAATCGAACGCACGGCCAAAGTGGCGGACATCGTCCGCGAGGGCAGCAACTTCCATTTCTGGTTGGAAAGCCCCATTGCCAAGGAGTTGAAAATCGACCAAAGCATGGCGCACGACGGCGTCTGCCTGACGGTGGTGAAGATAGAGCCGGAGCGCGACCGCTATATGGTGACGGCCATGGAGGAGACGATGCAGCGCAGCAACCTGCGCACGTGGCAGGTGGGCACCGAGGTCAACCTGGAACGCTCCATGCCGATGGACGGCCGTTTCGACGGCCATATCGTACAGGGGCACGTGGATCAGACCGCCGTTTGCGAAAAGGTGGAGACCTTGGACGGCAGCTGGCGGTTCTTCTTCAAATACGAGATCAAGGAACACTTTACGGTGGAGAAAGGCTCGGTCTGCATCAACGGCGTAAGCCTGACGGTGGTGGATTCCAAGCCCGGCCTGCTGTCGGTGGCCATCATCCCCTACACCTACGAGTTCACGAACTTCCACCAAATCAAGGCGGGCAGTATCGTCAACTTAGAGTTCGACATTTTAGGCAAATACATCACGCGGCTGTTTGAGCAGTACCGCCAGCAGTTAGGCGCATGACCGCCTCCATCCTCTTAGCCGCCGGTTTCCTGCTGTTGCTCGCGGCCCTGTATATCCTGTCCGAGCCGGTGGAAGCCCTGCGCTTTTTCTATTCGCCGGCGGCCGCCGTGTTTTCAACGGCCGGCTTCCTGATTGCGGTCTTGGGGCTGGGGCTGAACCTGTGGGGCCGCCAATCGGCGGTGTTCATCAGCCTACTCCTGTTTTTTCTGCTCACCTTGGGCTTGAAATGCCTGCACGCCGTGGCGCACGGCGGCCGCCCGTGGCCCGCCACCGTGACCCATTTCGGATTGTTCCTGTTCACGTTCAGTTTGACGTTCGGCAGCCTCCGTATCGAGAACTACCGCCTGTTGGCGCAACCGAACAGACCCGAAATGCGGGCGCTGGACCTCAAGAGCGGCCAAGTCCGCCATCTGCCGGTAACGATTGAGTTGCAGTCGTTCGACATCCGCTACCACGAAATCTCCGACCTGAACCATCTGGAACAGGCCGTGCCGCGCCAATACATCGCGCGCGTGAAGATTCTCGACCGCCGGGTGGAGCCGCCCCGCGTGCGCGAAGACAGCATTTTGGTGAACCGTCCGCTCCGCGCCGGCGGGTTTCATATATACAACACGTCGTTCGACCCTTACGGGCAAGGCTATGTAACCTTCCTGCTCGTCAAAGACCCGTGGCGCGGCGCGACTTACGCCGGCATCGGCCTCTGCCTCGCCGGCGGCCTGCTGTTGTTCATTCAAAAATCCCGTAAACGTCCGCGCTATGATGAGTTGGCATAACTTCGGCCTGTTCGCCCTGCCCGCCGTCCTTGCCTGGATAGGCGGCGCCGTCTGCCTGCTGTGGGCGGCATGGGGGGATAACCAAGCGGCGCGGCATCCGAAAGCCGCTCTACTGCAACGGGCGGGCACCCTGCTCTACCTCGGCGGCCTGCTGGCGCTCGCCGTCTTTATCGGCGGCTTTTGGCTGAACCTCGAACGCCCGCCGTTCCGCACGATGGGCGAGACGCGGCTTTGGTACGCGTTCTTCCTTCCGCTCTGCGGCATCCTCGTCTATAAACGCTACCGCTATGCGTTCGTGCCGGCTTTTTCGGCCTTGCTGGCCACCGTCTTCATCGCGATGAACCTGTTCAAGCCCGAAATCCACGACAAGACGCTGATGCCGGCCTTGCAAAGCGCTTGGTTCAGCCCGCACGTCATCATCTATATCTTCGCCTACGCGCTCTTGGGCGTAGCGTTCCTGCTGGCCTGCTACCGGCTCCTGCGGCGGAGGGCCGCGACCGTCGAAACGCTGGCCGTGGAAGACAACCTGACACGCATCGGCTGGGTTTGCCTGTGCATCGGGATGTTCTTCGGCGCCATTTGGGCCAAACAGGCCTGGGGACATTTCTGGACTTGGGATCCGAAAGAGACGTGGGCCGCCGCCACCTTCCTGTGCTACGGCCTGTACCTGCACCTGCGCATCGCGTTCCCCAAGGCGGAGACTTGGGCGCAGGCCGCGCAAATCGCCGGCTTCCTGCTGTTGCAGATGTGCTGGTACGGCCTCAACTTCTTCCCCGCCCTGGGGCGAAGCAGCCTACATATATACAACTGATATTCCCGGTTCCTGATCCAACGCGCGGATGGCTTCGACCACCGCTTTCGGCACGGCGATTTCCAAACGGCAGACGTCCGCCATCTGCGGCTGTTGCGGGGAGACCTGCACCTCTTTGAGCCGCCGCATCACGAGACTCAACTTATCGTAGCCGCATTCTATCGACAAGGGCACGAGTACGGGGCGGCACACCAAGGTCGCGGCCTGCAGGGCCTCGGCCGCCGCCGTCTTATAGGCTTTGGTCAGGCCGCCCGTCCCGAGTTTGATTCCGCCGAAATAACGCACGACGGCCACCATCGTGAACGTCAAGTCCAAGGCCTGGATTTGCCCGTGGATCGGGCGGCCGGCCGTACCGGAGGGTTCGCCGTCGTCGTTGAGCCGGAACTCTTCCTTGCGGTAACCCAACACATAGGCGTAGGTATGATGCCGCGCATCGTAGAACTGCTTTTTCAACGCCTCCATGCGCTGCTTGACCTCCGCCACGTCGGCCACCGGATAGGCGAACGCGAGGAAACGGCTGCCCTTTTCCTTGTACAGTCCCTCCGACGCGCTCTCTATCGTCGTATAGGTGTCGGGGATTTCGGCAAGCGGCGCGAACGTGCTCATAGACATGGGATTTTGCCCGCGGCCTGCCGCAGATAGTAACGGATGCGTTGGGCGACGGGATAGGCCGTCGTGGCGGGATAAACGAGGTCGGGACGATAGGCTTGCAGGCCGGCGGGCAGTGTCGGGGCGGCGTAGCCGGTTTCCATGCGGCGGGCGCTCTCGAACACGCGGACCTCATCGTAACAGCCGGCCGCCATCAGTTGCTGCAACAGGCGCGCGCCGCCCTCCACGACCACCGACGCGATGCCGGCCTCGCCCAAACGCGCCAGGACGAAACGCCAGGGCGAAGCCGTTTCCGCCTCGGGCACGGGCACGAGCGTCACGCGCGCCTGCAAGGCGGCATACGCGCCCGCCGCCAATTCGGCAGTCGTAAACAACATCGTGGGCTGCGAGCCGTCGAAAAAATGCAGGCCGTGCGGCAGGCCGCCCCGGAAATCCATCGCCACGCGCAACGGCGGGCGGCCATAATAGAGGCGCGGATTCAGCCGCGGGTTATCGGTCAACAGCGTGTGCGCCCCCACCCATATCGCGTCTTCCTGCGCGCGCAACTTGTGGTTTTCGACCTGCATACGCGCGTCCGTCACGGCGCAAGGGCTTTGGCCGCCCGCCGGCGCGATGAAACCGTCGGCCGACTGCGCCCATTTCAGTATGACGTAAGGCCGCTTTTCGCTAATATATACCATAAAGCGGCGATTCAGGAAACGGGCTTCGTCGGCCAACACCCCGGTCGTAACCTCAATGCCTTTCTCGCGTAGCAGGGCGATGCCGCGCCCGCTGACCGCCGGATTGGGGTCGCCGCAGGCCACGACCACGCGCTTAAAGCCGCTTTCGGCCACCTTGACGGCGCAAGGCGGGGTCTTGCCGTAATGCGAACACGGCTCCAAGCTGACATACAGTGTCGAGGAGGGGAATAAATGAGAAAGCCCGCGGGCGCGGGCATTCTCTATAGCCTCCACTTCGGCGTGGGGGCCGCCGTATTGTCGGTGATAACCTTCGGCGATAATCCGGCCGTCGTGCACTATCAGGCAACCCACCATCGGGTTGGGGCTGACGGCGCCGCGGCCTTTCCCGGCCACGGCCAAACAGCGGCGCATGAAGAAGGTCATCGTCTGCATCAACCGCATTTGGAATAGCCGCAAGCCGTGCAGAGCAAGCAGCCTTCCTTATAAATCAGGCCTTTCTCGCCGCATTGCGGGCAGGTGCTGGCTTCGGCAATCGTACCGTCGGGGATATAGCGTTTCAGCGCACGGACCACGCCGTTTTTCCACGTATTGATTTCATCCGACATCTTAAGGCCGCTGATGAGCTTAATCGTCATCGTAATCGGACCGCCCTGACGCAGGATACCGGAAATCAGCTTGGCGTAGTTCCAATAGTTGGCGTCGAACGTACGCGACAGGCCCTGCCAATAAACCTTGTAGCCGTCTTTATCCAGGAATTCGAAGTCGTAACGCGCGGGCACGTCTTCTTTCTCTTTCTCGCGCACCACCCAGCCTTTCAATACGTCGGCCGGAATCGGGAAACCATCGGCACGGCCCGTAAAGATTTCGTAGGGACGGCCTTCGTACAACCCTACGACAGCAATCCATTTCTCGCTGTCGTTCATAAAACGCACGATGTCGGCTTCCAAACGCTTGGGACGCGCAGGCGGCTGACCCCATTCGTGGTGCTCTTCGTTCTGCTGTTTCTCTTTCTTGGCTTTCTTGTTGGAAACCAAAACGCCGGTACGCGAGCCGTCGCGGTAAATCGTCATGCCCTTGCAGCCCACTTCCCAGGCCGTTTGGTAAATCTTGCTGACGAGTTCCTCCTTCGTGCTTTCCGGTACGTTGACCGTGACGCTGATGGAGTGATCGACCCATTTCTGAACCGCGCCCTGCAATTTGACCTTGCTGACCCAATCGATGTCGTTGGTCGTACTCTTATAGTAAGGCGACTTCTTGATGATTTCGCCCAGTTTCTTGTCGTCGTATTCCTTGACGGCGGCCACATCGTAGCCGTTGACCTGCAACCAGTCTTCGAATTTGGGGTGGAACACGACGTATTCTTCGAACGAATCGCCGTTCTCGTCCACCAAGGCCACCTTGACGCCCTTGTCGTTCGGGTTCACCTTGCGGCGGCGACGGTAGGACACCATGAAGACCGGTTCGATGCCCGACGTGGTCTGCGTACAGATGCTGACACTGCCCGTGGGCGCGATCGTCAACAGCGCGATGTTGCGGCGGCCGTGTTTGAGCATACGTTCGTACAGCGCGGGGTCGGCCTCCTTGATACGGCCGATAAACGGATTGCGCGATTCCTTGTCGGCGTCGAAGATACGGAACGCGCCGCGTTCTTCGGCCATCGTCACGCTCGACGAATAGGCCGCCAAGGCCAAGGCCTTGTGTACTTCGACCGAGAACGAAATCGCCTCGTCGCTACCGTAGCGCAAGCCCATGGCCGCCAGCATATCGCCCTCGGCCGTGATGCCCAAGCCCGTCCGGCGGCCGGCCGAACTCTTGGTGCGGATTTTCTCCCACAGTTCGCGTTCCGTCCGCTTCACGTCGATGCTTTCCGGGTCGGCGTCTATCTTCTGTAGAATCTTCTCGACGTTTTCCAATTCCATGTCGATGATGTCGTCCATGAAACGCTGCGCCACCGTGACGTGCCGGCGGAACAGGTCGAAATCGAACGTGGCCTGCGGCGTAAACGGATTCTTGACATAGCTGTAGAGGTTGACAGCCAACAGACGGCAGCTGTCGTAGGGGCAGAGCGGAATTTCGCCGCAGGGGTTCGTCGATACCGTGCGGAAGCCTTGGTCCGCATAGCAGTCGGGCACCGACTCGCGCAGAATCGTATCCCAGAACAACACGCCGGGTTCGGCGCTCTTCCAAGCGTTGTGGATGATTTTGTTCCAGAGTTTGCGCGCGTCCACTTCCTTGCTGTAAAGCGGCTTCTTGGCGTCAATCGGATATTGTTGTACGAACGGTTTGTTTTCCACCACCGCCCGCATGAATTCATCGGAAATCTTGACCGAAACGTTCGCGCCCGTCACCTTGCCTTCTTCCATCTTGGCGTCGATGAAGCGTTCGGAATCCGGATGCTTGATGCTGATGCTCAACATCAACGCCCCGCGACGGCCATCCTGCGCCACCTCGCGCGTGGAGTTGGAGTAACGTTCCATAAACGGCACGATACCCGTAGAGGTGAGCGCGCTGTTCTTGACCGGGCTGCCCGTGGGACGGATATGCGACAGGTCGTGCCCCACGCCACCGCGGCGTTTCATGAGCTGCACCTGCTCTTCGTCTATCTTCATGATGCCGCCGTAGGAGTCGGCGTTGCCCTCGTTGCCAACGACGAAACAGTTCGACAGCGACGCGATTTGGAACTGGTTGCCGATACCGGCCATCGGGCTACCCTGCGGGATGATGTAACGGAAGTTGCGCATCAACTCGAAAATCTCCTCTTCCGGTACCGGATTCGGGTATTTCTTTTCGATACGGCTCAGTTCGCGCGCAATCCGGTGGTGCATATCGTCGGGCGTCAACTCATAAATGTTGCCCACGCTGTCCTTGAGCGCGTACTTGTTCATCCATACGTTGGCCGCCAACGCATCGCCCTTGAAATAGCGCGTGGCCGCCGCCAGAATTTCTTCCGTCTGATAAGCTTTCATCTCTTTGGGGTCTTGATCCGGAGTTGCCGGTGCCGTCGCGACGGCTGCCGGATAATCCTGTTGTTCTATCGTTACCTGTTGTCTTTTTTCCTGTATCGCCTGATAATGGTCGGGCTTCACCGC
Organism: uncultured Bacteroidales bacterium; assembly: GCA_947179195.1. GTDB lineage: Bacteria > Bacteroidota > Bacteroidia > Bacteroidales > P3 > CAMXAS01. The sequence continues at coordinate 8,982 of CAMXAS010000012.1, read as the reverse complement.
CGTGTCCGCCACCGTTTGCACCTCGGATGTCCCTTTGGGCATCCCACCGTTTTCCGCTGAAAACAAATCGAAATCCATCGCGTTCGTTTATTGTAATTATTACTAAATCAAGGCTTACACCCTTTGACCATCGTAAGGACAAAATTAGGTCTTTTTATTATGGAAACGGTGTCCGGTGAGCTTAACTTATGCACATTTTTTGTTGAAAATTTGCACTTTCTTAGATAGGCTTGCCATTCCCGCGCGTTTGCCATTTTATAAACAATCTGTTCATAAATTTTTATTGGAGAATTGAAGAATTTATTTACCAAAGCGGTAACTTTGTCTGTATGGAAAATGCCTCCGTTATCGATTGTCTGCTCAAGCACAAGAGCATCCGGAAATACACGGCCGACCCCGTTCCCGAATCGGTCCTGCATCAGGTTTTGGAAGCGGGTACGCGCGCGGCGACGACCGGCAATATGCAGCTTTACAGCGTCATCGTCACGAAAGACCCGGCCCGCAAAAAGGCCTTGGCGCCCTTGCATTTCAACCAGCCGATGATTACGGAAGCGCCCGTCGTGCTGACGTTCACGGCCGACGTGAACCGTTTTCAACAATGGTGCGAACAGCGCGAGGCCGGACGCGCCTACGACAACCTGCTGTGGTACGTCTGCGCCACGCTCGACTGTATGCTCATGGCGCAGAATACGGTCGTCGCGGCCGAAGCCCTGGGCCTGGGCACCTGCTTTCTCGGCACGACGCTTTACACGGCCAAGGAACAGTGCGCGTTCTTCGAACTGCCCGCCGGCGTCATGCCATTGACAACGCTGACGCTCGGCTATCCGGCCGAACAACCGGAAGCGACCGACCGCCTGCCGTTGGAAGGCATCGTGCATTCGGAACGCTACACGCCCTATACGCCGCAAGCCATCGACCGCCTTTTCGGCCCCAAGGAATCGTCGGAACTGACGCGCCGCCTGCTGGAAGAAAACGGCCTGCCGAACCTGGCGCAGATTTTCACGTTGCGCCGCTACCCGCTGGCCGACAACCTGACGTTCTCGCAGCACTATTTGGAATTGCTTAAAACCCAGGGCTTCCTGGACAAAAAATAACCCTTTTAATACCTTATTATATTATGGAAAGCCAAGCATTAGTCGAAACCCATTTCAATTTCCCCGGCCAGAAAAGCCATTACGTCGGTAAAGTCCGCGACGTCTATAATATTGACAACCGCCATTTGGTCATGGTCGTGAGCGACCGGATTTCGGCCTTCGATGTCGTGTTGCCCAAGGGCATCCCGTTCAAAGGACAGGTGCTGAACCAAATCGCCTCTTACTTTTTGGACGCCACGGCCGACATCCTGCCGAACTGGAAAATCGCGACGCCCGACCCGATGGTGACGGTGGGCAAATTCTGCCAACCGTTCAAGGTGGAAATGGTCATCCGCGGTTATCTCTCCGGCCACGCCTGGCGCGAATACAAGGAAGGCAAACGCACGCTCTGCGGTGAACCGCTGCCCGACGGCCTGAAGGAAAACGACCGGTTGCCGCGCCCCATCATCACGCCGACGACCAAAGCCGACGAAGGGCACGACGAAGACATCTCCAAGGCCGACATCCTGAAAGCCGGCCTCGTTTCGGCCGAAGACTACGCCGAACTGGAAAAATACACCTACGCGCTGTTTGAACGCGGTACGCAGATGGCGCGCGAAAAAGGCCTGATCCTCGTAGATACGAAATACGAATTCGGCAAATGCGACGGCAAAATCCACCTCATCGACGAAATCCACACGCCCGACTCCTCGCGCTATTTCTATGCGGAGGGCTACGAGCAACGGCAGGCCGCCGGCGAGAAACAGCGCCAGCTGTCGAAAGAGTTCGTGCGGGAATGGCTGATTGAAAACGGCTTCCAAGGCCGTGAGGGCGAACGCATCCCCGATATGACGCCCGACCGCGTGCAACAGATTTCGGAACGCTATATCGAACTCTACGAACACATCACGGGCAAGCGCTTTGAAAAGAGCGACACGAACCGCCTGATGGAACGTGTGGAGGCCAACGTGACGGCCTGTCTGAAATCGCTCTAATCCGGCGGTCTCCCATGCACCGGCGGATTTTACGGTTGGCGGTACCGAATATCATCAGCAATATCACGATACCGCTGCTCGGCGCGGTCGATTTGGCCATGATGGGCCGCCTGGACGGCTTGGTCTTTGCGGGCGCGGTCTCGCTGGGTGCCATGATTTTCAATTTCATGTACTGGGCCATGGGCTTCCTGCGCATGGGCACGGCCGGTTTTACGGCCCAGGCCTACGGGGCGCGCGACGAAGCCGAACAAGGCCGCATCCTGGGCCGCGGGCTCGTGCTGGCCTTGGCCGGCGCGCTCGTGTTGTGGGGCTTGCAGGATGTCATCCTGTCCGCCGCCTACTGGTATATGCAACCCGACGCGGCGCTGTGGGACGCCACGACCGGCTATTTCAAAATCCGGATTTGGGGCGCGCCGGCCGCCATCGCTGCCTTCGCGTTCAGCGGCTGGTTCATCGGGATGCAGAACACACGCACGCCGATGTGGATTGCCATTGCCGTCAACGTGTTCAATATCCTGTTCAACTACCTGTTCGTTTTCGTATGCGACCTCAAGGCCGCGGGCGTGGCCTACGGCACGTTGGTGGCGCAATACCTCGGCCTGGGGCTCAACCTGTATTGCCTGTGCCGCTTTTATCCCGCCGCGCTGCGGCACCTGCGCGACCGCGCCTTATGGCATAAGGCGGCTTTCGGCCGTTTCCTGAACGTGAACAAGGACGTCTTCCTGCGGACGCTGCTCATCATCGCCGTATTCAGTTTCTTTACGGCCGAATCGGCACGCTACGGCAACACGACCTTGGTCATGAACACGATTCTGTACGAGTTCTTCATTTTCTTCTCGTATGCGATGGACGGGTTCGCGCACGCGGCCGAGGCCTTGGTGGGCCGCTATACGGGCGAAGGGCGGCCGCGGGAGAAAAACCGTTGCGTCCGCGCCATCTTCCTGTGGGGCGTCGGCATGACGCTTCTGTTCGCCGGCATCTATGCCACCGCCTACGACCCCATCCTGCACCTGTTTACGAAAGAGGCGACGGTATGGCAGGCCGCCCGCCCCTATCTGCCCTGGGTCTTGGCGATGACCGTGGCCGGGTTTCCGGCCTTTCTGTGGGACGGCGTGTATGCGGGCGGCCTGCGCACACGCGCCATGCTCTATACGATGCTGACGGCCGCGGCCGCCTACTTCGGGCTGTATTACGCCGCGCGCGGCGCGTGGGGCAACCATGCGCTTTGGGCCGCCCTCATCGTCTTTCTGCTGTGCCGCAGCCTGCTGATGACCTTCCTCTACCGGCCCGAAAAAAGCGCAGAACCGCCCGCCCGCGCATAAGTCGCCGAGAAATCGTATTTTTGCAATATGGAAAACGAGAAAAACGCCGGCTCCCTGCACGAGAAACACCGGCACCTGTTCAAACGCTATATCGCGCAAGCCTCCGAATACCCGCCTTTCACGCTCGACGCCGCGCGCGCCGAGGGTGTCTATCTTTGGGATACCGACGGCAAACGCTATATCGACTTTATCTCCAGCATCTGCGTCAACAATGTCGGCCACCGGCATCCGGCCGTCATGCGGGCCTTGGAAGCGCAGATGCAGCAGTACCTGCACGTCATGGTCTATGGCGAGTTCATCCAGCAACCGCAGTTGGACCTGGCCGAAGCGCTCTGCGCGGTATTGCCGCCGCAACTGCAGAAGGTGTTTTTCCTCAACTCCGGCTCGGAAGCCATAGAGGGCGCCGTCAAGCTCGCGCGACTGAAGAACCACCGCAGCGAAATCGTTTCGTTCGCGCATTCCTACCACGGCAGCACGACGGGCGCCATCAGCCTGCTGGGCGAAGAGGCCATCCGTTCCGTGTTCAAACCGCTGTTGCCCGAACACCGCCTCTTGCCCTATAACGACCTCGCGGCCCTGTCGCAGATTACGGACAAGACCTGCTGCGTGGTGGCCGAAGTCATCCAGTCGGGCGGCGGCGTCGTGGAGGGTACCGACGCTTTCCTGCAAGCCCTGCGCCGCCGCTGTGACGAGACGGGCGCGCTGTTGATATACGACGAGATTCAAACCGGTTTCGGCCGGAGCGGCCAATGGTTCGCGTTCGAGAAAAGCGGCGCGGTGCCCGACGTGCTCTGCATAGCCAAAGGCATGGGCGGCGGGATGCCAATCGGCGCGTTCGTGGCGAGCGAGGAACTCATGGAACTGCTCAACAACGAACACCCGCTATTGGGGCACGCCTCCACGTTCGGCGGGCATCCGCTCTCGTGCGTGGCCGCGCTCGCCTCTTTGCAGGTCATCGCCTCCAAAGACGTGCTGCCGCAGGTGCGGGCCAAGGAACAGCGCATCCGCGAACACATCGCCAACATACCGGCGGTGGAGGAACTGCGCGGCCGCGGCCTCTTCCTCGGCGCGAAGATGAAAGACGCCGCCACGGCGCAGAAGGTGGTGGAACGCTGTCTGCAAAACGGCCTGATTGTATTTTGGCCGCTGTTCAACAAAGCCGTCGTGGACTTCACGCCGCCGCTTACGATTACGAACGATGAAATCGACGAAGCCATGGCCATTTTCCGCCGCGCCGCGGAAGAATAAATATATACAAACGATGCAAACCGATACCACGCCCCGACAACCCGACCGTTTACCGAACCGGCTGTACCGCCGCCTGCGCGAATACCTCCAACGCCAAATCGCGTTCTTCCGCTTCGAGGTATGGTTCGCACCCTCGGCCGGCCAACCGTTCTACAAGCAAGCCGCCCGCGAAATCTACAAGACCGTCGCGGTCACGGTCAAGAAAACCATCAAGGACGGTTGTTTGGATCAATCCTCCGCGCTGAGTTACTACACGGGCCTGGCCATCGTGCCCGTCTTGGCCATGGTGTTCGGATTCGCGGGCGGCTTCGGCTTCGAAAACGCCGTCCAAGCCGTATTCGCGCCCGTTTCATCCACCGATATGCCGTTTTGGAACACCTTGTTCGGCTTTGCGCAGGACTTTCTCCAAAACACCAATTCCGGCCTTATCGGCGGCACCGGTCTCATCTTCCTGCTTTGGATTATCCTCACGGTACTGAACCGCATCGAATTCTCGCTCAACACGATTTGGGAAATCCGCAAGGGACGGCCGGCCATGCGCAAGGCCACCGACTACATCACGCTCATCATCCTCACGCCCATGTTGCTCTACGTGGCTTTCAGCGCGCGTTCCTACCTGAGCGACCACCTGACCGAACTCGTGGATGCAAGCCTGTTCCAAAGCATCGTGCGCGCGGTCTTAAGCGCCACCCCTTTCCTCTCCGCCCTGTTCCTCGTCTGCATGGTCTATCTCATCCTGCCCAACCGCAAGATGCCGACCGGCCCCGTTTTAATCGCCAGCATCATCACCACGGTTTGTTTCCTCGCGTTCCAAAGCCTATATATCCACCTGCAACAATACATGACGGGCTACAACGTGCTTTACGGCAGTTTCGCCGCCCTGCCCCTGTTCCTGATATGGCTGCGTTTCAGCTGGCTCATCTTGCTGGTGGGCGCGGAACTGAGTTTCAGCATTTACCGCCGCAACCAATATATCTTCGAGACCGACTACCGCCATCTGAGCGAATTCCGCAAGAAAATCTACGCCCTGATGGTGACGAGCCTGCTCATCCGCCAGTTCGAGGCGAAGCGGGGCGGCATGGACATCGCCGAACTCGCGCAGCAAATCGGCGCCCCGCGGCCCTACCTCTACCGTATCGCGCGGGAGTTGACCCAAACCGGCATTCTGAGTTGCATCTATCTGGAGGACGACAGCTATACCGACCAGGCCCGCTACCAACCGGCCTTCGACACGCGCCTGCTGCGCGTGAGCGACGTGCTGACGGCACTCGACCGCTACGACTACAACGACGAATATCAGCCGGAGAATTCCCGGATATATGCGGTATTCGAAACCTATCTGAAAACGCTGAACCGCCGCTTCGCCGCCTCCGATACCGACCTCCTGGTGCGCGATTTCACTTGGTAAAAAAAAAGCCCCCGGAACGTTACCATTCCGAGGGCGCGGTTTGTCTTAACGACTTGGCTATAGCCTATCCTTAGCCGATTTTAGACGCGACGATTTTCAAGATTTCCGCTTCGCGGGCTTCGGCCTGCTTGGCGATGTCCGCCGCCTTGGCCAAAATGTCTTTCTTGAACGCTTCGTCCTTGAGGCTGGAGGCGTTGATCTGCACGTTCAGATGCGCGCCCAGCACGGCGCTACGGGCACAGAGCGCGCCCACGCCGGCATCGGTCACGGAGTTGGGGTTACCGATTTCGGCCATGGCCTGTACGATGTCGAACGTCTTGAACGCTTCCTGCATCGTGTGGAACGGCACCTCGGTCGCGTACTTCGTCGCTTCCTGGATAGCCGCGCTACGCGCTGCCTTTTCCTCGTCGGTCTTTTTCGGCAAGCCGAAGGCGTCCATAATCTTGTTGAACGCGTTGGTGTCTTCGTCCACCAAGTGCAACAGCGCGTCTTTCATGGCCTGACCCTTTTCGGCCCAAACGGAGAACTCTTCCCAACGTTCGTCCCAGCCGGCCTTGTGCGACGAGAGGTTGGCCACCATCGTGCCCAACGCGGCCGCCAAAGAACCCATGTAGGCCGAAATGGAACCGCCGCCGGGCGCGGGCGACTCGCTCGCGGTTTCGTCGGCGAAGCCCGTACACGTCAGATCGACGAGCTTCTTCGTCTTGTTGTCGGCTTCCAACAGGTATTCGATGATTTTCTCTTCCGGGTTGAACGGCTTGAGATCGTCCAAGCCCATCGACTTGACGGCGATTTTGATGATTTCCGCCTCGCTGATACCCGCCGAACGCTGCTGTTTGGCCAGATAGAACTTACCGGCGTCGATGAGCGTCTTCTTCGGAATCAGACCGACGATTTCGGCGCCCGTCACGCGCACGCCGCGCGCGGCCGCCTTGGCGAACACTTCTTCGTAGGCCACATGGACGGGCGTCTGCGAGATATTCGTGATGTTCATCGACACCTGCGCGATGCCGTATTCCTCGATGAACCAGCCGATGGCCTTCGTGCCTTTCAGCGTGCCCGGAATCATAATCGGCTTGCCGTTTTCGTCTTTAAGCGGTTTGCCCGTCACCTTGCCGCCTTCACGGGCGGGACGGCCCTTTTCGCGGACGTCGAACGCGATGGCGTTGGCACGGCGCGTGGAGGTGGTATTGAGGTTATAGTTGATGGCCACGAGGAAGTCGCGCGCCCCTACGGCCGTAGCGCCGGAGAACGCGTTGAACTCGGCGGGGCCGAAATCGGGCTTGCCCTCGGCAGTCGCCAGTTTTTCTTTCAGGCCTTCGTATTCGCCGGCACGGCAATAAGCCAAATTGCGGCGTTTGGGGTCGAAGGCGGCCGATTCGTAGCAGTAAACCGAAATGCCGAGTTCCTCGCCGATACGTTTGGCCAAGCGGCGCGCGTATTCGACGGTTTCCTCCATCGTGATGTTGGCCACGGGCACGAGCGGGCATACGTCGGTGGCGCCGAAACGCGGGTGGGCGCCGTGGTGCTGACGCATATCGATGAGCTGACCGGCCTTCTTCACGGCCTGGAACGCCGCTTCGATGACTTCGTCCGGCGTGCCGACGAACGTCACGACGGTACGGTTCGTAGCCGCACCCGGATCCACGTCCAGCAACTTGACGCCGTCTATTTTCTCAATCTCGTCCGTAATCTGCTTGATGACGGACATATCGCGCCCTTCGCTGAAGTTGGGCACGCATTCAATTAACTTTTTCATATCTCGAATTGTTTTTTTATCAATCGCATAAAGGTTTCGCCCCGTTCCTCGAAATTCTTGAAACGGTCGTAACTGGCGGCGGCCGGGCTCAACACACAGGCCGTGTCGGGCGCGGTATGCGCCACGGCCCACGGCACGAGCGTTTCATAATCGTCGGTGCATAAGGCCGCCGAAGGCTGACGGTTACGGGCGGCCAAAGCGGCCTGTATCCGGCGCCCCGCCGCTCCCACAAAAATAACACTTTTTATCGGATTTGCACATAGGTATTCCACGAGCGGCGTATAATCGATTTCGCGGTCGAAGCCGCCGATTATCAGGCAACTGACGCCTTGCACGAACGGCAGACGGTTGACGCTCTCCACGGCCGCGATGCAGGCTTGCGGAATCGTGGAAATGGAGTCGTTGAAATAGTGCGCGCCCCCGTAGCGCCCGACGTATTGCAGACGGTGCGGCAAAGGCTGGAACGTGGCCACGCGCGGCAGCATCCGTCCGTAATGCCCGCCCGCCTGAACCGCCGCCAACAAAGCCGCCGCCAAATTGCGTTCGTTGTGTTCGCCTATGAGCGGATGCGGCGCGGAGAAATCGAAGACGGGCGTACCGTCGGCCTTCTGCAGGCCTTGGGGCGTCCACAACAGCCGGTCGGCGACCTCGAAACCGGGGCGGCCCGCATAGGCCGCGGCGGCCTTTTCCGCCGTGCCGAACACGGCGAGCCGCACGGGCCGGCCGCGCTCCGTGAGCCGGACGTCAATCAAGGGGTCGTCGCCGTTGACAATCAGACAGCCGCCGCCCGCGATATGCAGTTTGGCGCGCTGGTAGGTCTCAAAGTCCGCATAGTGGTCGAGGTGCTCTTCGTAGAGGTTGAGCAAGACGCCGACGGCGGGGGCCGTCCGCACCTGTTCCAACTGGTGGGACGAGAGTTCGCAGACCACGCGGTGCGCGGGCGTCAACTGCGGCAGGATATCGAAAAACGGGATGCCCATGTTGCCGGCCAACAGACAGGGGTATTCGGCCTGCAACAGATGGTAAATCAGATGGGTGACCGTACTCTTTCCCTTGGTGCCCGTTACGCCCACACACTGCCGGCCGAAAAAGCGCAGGAACAGGTCGGCCTGCGAGGTCAGCGCCGGACTTTGCAACAAATCGGGGCGGTCTTTGAGACAGACGCCCGGACTTTTGA
>CAMXAS010000011.1 GCA_947179195.1 uncultured Bacteroidales bacterium | reverse complement strand
CTCAGGTAAGCGCCTAATCCACACGCTCGTTATCGCGCAGATAGGCGTTTTTCGTGATACGGCCGTCGGGCGTAATCATCATATCGCCCATTTCGGACTGGGCGGCCGGGACGGACGGGTTCAACTCCATTTCCTTACGCTTCCAAGCCGGCACCCGTTCCATAAAATCCATGCCGTTGCTCTCCAACTGTTCTTTGAAGCGGCGCATCCGCATCATACGGTCCTGATAGGCCGGGTGCTGGGCATAAGACGTGGCCGGTCCCATATCCATAACCGCCGTCTGCGTGGCGTATTCGGGCTGCGCTTCGGGCTGATAGCCTTCCGGCCGCGACACCAACTGCATATCCTTGCCTACCGCTTCCAGGTCGGCGGCGGAGAAACCCCGGTCGCCATTCCAAGGCGTGAACGCCTGGGCGCTGACCTCAACGTGGGCTTCGGCGGCCACCGCCGGTGCCTCCACGTGCGCCACCATCGGCATTTCTATCGGCATCTCGGCATGGACTTCCACCTGCGTTTCGGCCAAAGGCGCGAAAGCGGGCGCCTCGGCCTGAACCGGCGCCGATACTTCAGCGGCGGGTGCAAAGGACATATCGTCGAACCAGGCCTGCGCCAAATTCTGCGCCGAGGCGGGTTTTTCTTCCACCGTGGCGACCGGCGTTTCCTTCTGGGCGGCGGGCGTTTCGTCCAAGGCCACAAAGCGTTTGGTTTCTTCCTTAACGTCGGCGACCGTCGGCGTAGCCGTCAGCGTGGGCACCGGCATCGGGGCCGGCTCCGTCGCCATGACCGGCGCGCCCAGGCGGTTTTCCACCCGTTCGTCGATGCGGACTTCCGTACCGTCGGTCCGGATTTCCGCAAGGTGCATACGCGTTTGCTGTTCGTAGCTTCTCTCGTTGAAGCCCGTGGCCACGAGCGTTACCTGCAGGTAGTCTTCCTCGCAGTTGTCGGCCCCCGCACCATAGATGACCTCCACTTCGTTGCCCACATGGCTGCGGACGAATTCGGCCACCACATACACTTCTTCCAACAACAGCGGCGACTTCTCGCTACCGATAACGCACAGCAGGATGCTCTTCGCGCCCTCGATGCTGTTGTCGTTCAACAGCGGCGAATCCATAGCCGCCATGATGGCTTCCTGCGCACGGTTCTCGCCGTTGGCGCGGCCCACGCCCATGAGCGCGACCCCGCTCTGGCTCATAACGGTATTGACATCACGGAAATCGACGTTAATCATCGTATGCACCGTGATGATTTCGGAGATACCCTTGGCCGCCGTGCTCAACACGTCGTCGGCCTTGGCCAGCGCGTCCTTGAACGGCATCTTGCCGCCCATCGTCCGCAGGTTGTCGTTGTTGATGACGAGGATGGCGTCCACGTATTTACGCAATTCCTTGATGCCTTCCTGCGCCTGTTGCAGACGCCGGCGGCCTTCGAAAGAGAAGGGCGTGGAAACGATACCCACCACCAATATTTCCTTGACATCGTCGTCGAGTTCGATTTCCTTGGCCACGGCCGCCACTACCGGCGCGGCGCCCGTTCCGGTGCCGCCGCCCATACCGGCCGTCACGAACAACATATGCGTATTGTCGGAAATAATCTCCTTGATTTCCTCTTTCTTTTCCAACGCGGCCTGCTGCGCCACAGCCGGCACGTTACCGGCCCCGAGGCCTTTCGTGCGTCCCAACTGCAGTTTGACCGGCACCGGACTTTGCTGCAAAGCCTGCGCATCGGTGTTGCATACGACAAAATTAACGCCCACAATACCCTGGCGGTACATATGATTGACCGCATTGCAGCCCCCCCCGCCAACGCCTATGACCTTGATGTAGGAATCGCTCTCCTTCGGGGCCACGAAAGAGAGAATGTCGTCGTAATTGTTCGTGTTCTCCATATTGTTGTTAACCTATTTTTCGATGATAAGGACAAAATTACACTATTCTGAGCCGCCTTAAACCACCCTTTTCAGTAACTTATGCACCAAGCCCTGTTAAAAACGGTGGAAAACCGGGGCGACCGTTTCCGCTTAGTTCAATTCGTCGTCCTCATCCACGTCTTTCACCCATTTCACAAGCATTTCCTTGGTTGTCTGCGTCCAGTCGAACAACTTGCGCTTGGGTTTTTCCTCTTTTTCTTCGGGTTGGGCTTCCGCAGCCGCCTTTTCAGCCGCCGCCTGCGCCGCCGCTTCTTCTTCCTGACGCGCGGCTTCCACTTCGGCCATACGGACTTCCCGTTCCTGCTGGCGTAAGGCTTCTTCTTCCGCCAATTCCGCCTCGCGGTACAGACCGAACATAACCAAGCCGATGGCCGTCGCGAAAATCGGGTCGCTCAATTCGGCCGGCGAATCCTCGCTCAGATAACGCGTCGGCGCGCCGAGACGCGACTCCCGCCCGATGACGTAATCGGTCAACTGCGGCAGGAACTTCATTTTGGAACCGCCGCCCGTCAAGACCACGCCGCCGAGCATATTCTTGCAGCCCGATTCCTCGATTTCCCATTGCACGGCCGTCAGGATTTCCTCCATACGCGCCTTGATGATTTCTATCAGGTTCTTGACGGAAATCTCGCGGGGCGCACGGCCGGTCACGCTGCTCGTAGTCACATACAGGTTGTTGCTTTCTTCCGACGGCAAGGCCGCGCCGTACTGCACTTTGAGCCGTTCGGCCTGCAACGGCAACACCTTGCAGGTATCCTGAATATCGTCGGTGATGGCGTTACCCGCGAACGCGATGACGCCCGTATGCCAAATGACGCTGTCTTGGAAGACGGCCACATCGGTCGTACCGCCGCCTATATCCACGAGCACGACGCCCGCCTGTTTCTCGTCGTCGTTGAGCACCGACATGGCCGAAACCATCGGTTCCAACACGAAGCCGGCCAGTTCCAGCCCCGCTTTCTCAACGCTCCGCTGAATCAGGTTCACCGCTTCTTCCTGCGCCGTCACGATATGATAGTTGGCTTCGAGGTTGGTGCCGACCATCCCGATGATATCGCTTTCCATCAGATTTTGATGACGGTCTAACGTGAACGTCTGCGGGATGACGTGGATGATGCGCTCGCCCGGATTGGTCTGACTGTTGAACATCGACTTCTGCAGATCGCGGATTTCCTGCTTCGTGATGACCGCATCCGGATTGGAACGGATGGAGGAGCCGCGCTGACGGTAACTCTGGATATGCTGTCCGGCGATGCCGACGTAAACGGAACGGATATCGACGTTCGTGTTCTTCTCGGCGATTTCCACCGCCTCGCGGATGGCTTCGGAGGCCTTGACGATGTTGATGACCGTACCGCGCTGCACCCCGAACGAAACGGTATGCCCGTAACCCAGGATTCTGATTTTGTTGTTTTCGGCCTGTTCGCCGACCATGGCCACGACCTTGGTCGTCCCGATGTCCAGACCCACGACAATGTTACCTTCGTCTGCTTTCATATCTCTTGATTTTTATTTTCTATATACCTTATATAACTAACGGCGCACGGCCACAATCTGCCCCTTGTAACGCATATCCAATACGGCGTAGCGGTCCCAGCCGCTCTGCGGCATCCCCTTGCGGTAAAACAGCACGGTGTTGGCCAGTTTCTCGTCCATGCGGTCGAACGTGCCGAGCCGGATGCGCTGCCGCCCCACTTTCGGTATCAGTTCGAATTCCTGACGGCGGTTCAGATGGATTTGGTCTATCATCGCGTCAAGCAGGCTGTCGCGCCGCAACAGGGTTTCCATCTCGAACACCTGCGCCAAACGGGCATCGGTGGCCTTGCCCTCCACCGTGCAGACGCGCAGACGGCACGGGTATTCGTTGTTGACCGGCAACCGCCGTCCGTCCTCGTCCAAATAGAACGCATCGGGCGCATAGACGCGCAGGAAGGGTTCGCGCTGTTGCACGCTTACGTGCAGGGTGGCGTCGGTCGTGAAATAGACCTGCGCATCCCGCACGTACGGGTTTTCGTTTAGGATGTGTTCGATGAGCGAGGCGTCGAGTTCGCCCACCTGCCCCACTTTCCAACGCACCGACTTGTCGAGCCACCGTTCGATGTCGCGCTCCTGCAGATAGACACCGCCCTGACGGTCAACGCGGATTTCATAGCCGTTGCACGTGGCCGACAGCCGTTGCCGCTCGGAGAAACGGACGAGCCAAACCAGCAGGACGACCGCGCCGATGCCCAAAAGCCAAATCAGGATATTTCTGACGCGCCGTTTCATGCTTCCTCCGTGGGTTTTACCGTGGCCGCGCGTTCATAGCCCTCGCGCAAGGGCGCCACCAGCGTATCGATGTCGCCGGCCCCCATCGTCACGAGGACGGGCGCGGGCGGCAGCGCGTTCAGCACCTCGACGGCGTTCCGCAACGTGGCGTAATGGACGGGGCGGTCGGTTATCAGGTCGCCGATGCTGCGGGCGGTAACGCCCGGTATCGGCTTTTCGCGCGCAGGGTATATATCCAACAGCACAACCTCATCGGCCAATTGCAGGCTTTGTGCGAAACCGGCGGCCAAATCGCGCGTGCGGCTGTAAAGGTGCGGCTGAAAGGCCACACGGATTGGCCGTTGCGGGTAAAGTTCCCGAAGCGCGCGCAGACAGACGGCGATTTCGTCCGGATGGTGGGCGTAGTCGTCTATATACAGCCGGTCGCCCTGCCGGTACTGGATGTCGAAGCGGCGCTTGACACCGCGGAAACCCGGCAGCAAACGGCGGATATCGTCGGGACGGACGCCGGCGGCCAAAGCGGCCGTGATGGCGGCCAAGGCGTTCTCCACATTGTGGCGGCCCGGATAAGTCAGCCGCAGGTCGTTTATTTCCAAGTCGGGCGATACGTAGTCAAAGCGGTAGGCGCCGTCGTCCACGCGCAAGCCGCGCGCATAGACCTGCGTGTCGGGCGTGGCCTCGAGCCCGTAGGTGCGGTACACCGGCACGTCCGGCACATAAGCCCGCCAGGCGTCCTTGATGATGACCCCGCCCTGCGCGTCGGTCTGCCGCATGAAGTCGGCGAAGGCCGCCCGCATATGCTCCACCGTACCGTAGATGTCGAGGTGGTCGGCATCCATGGCCGTGACGATGCTGTAACGCGGGTGCAGTTGCAGGAACGAACGGTCGTATTCGTCGGCCTCGGCCACAGCCCATTCCGCACCCGCCGTATAGAGGAAATTGCTGTCGTAATTCTTGGCCACGCCGCCCAAAAAGGCGTAACAGCCGTTGGTTTCGTGCAACAGATAGGCCAAGAGCGCGGACGTCGTCGTCTTGCCGTGCGAGCCGGCCACGGCCAACGTACGATAGGGCCGCGTACAGGCGCCGAGCACCTCCGCCCGCTTGCAGACCGGCACGCCCAAGGCCCGTATGGCTTCCCATTCGCGGTGGTCGGCCGGGATGGCGGGCGTATAAATCACCAACTGCGTGTCGGACGGCACCAGCTCCGGCGATTCCGTATAGTGAATCTTGGCCCCGCAAGCCGCCATCCGACGGCACAGCGGCGTTTCGACCCGGTCGTAACCGTCCACGCGCTTGCCCTCATGCAGACAATACAAGGCCAAGGCGCTCATGCCGATGCCACCTATCCCCAGAAAATATATCCGGTCGTAATGCCTGATGTCCAAATCCGTTGTCTGCATACCGGGGCTTTATCTTATCTGCCGAAACGGGCTATCGCGTCTTCTTCGGCGATGCGGAACACCCATTTGGCGATGTCCTGCGCCGAAGTCGTCTTGCCCAAACGCGTGATGTTCTCCGACATAAGCGTCTTGCGGCGTTCGTTCTGCATAAGGTCCACCACCGTCTTGCCCAATTCGTTGTAAACCCGGTCGTCGGGCAACAGGATGGCGGCATTGCGCGCGCTGAGCGCCAAGGCGTTCTTGGTCTGATGGTCTTCGGCCACATTGGGCGAAGGCACGAGGATGACCGGCTTGCCCACCACGCAGAGTTCCGATATGGCGATGGCGCCGGCGCGCGAAACCACGACGTCGGCCATGGCGTAAGCCAAATCCATGTTCTTGATGAAGTCCTTGACCAACAGGCCCGGCTTTTCTTCCGTCAACATCGACTTGACCTGTTCATAATAGAGACCGCCGGTCTGCCACAGCACCTGACAGCCGGACGCCAGTATCGCGTCCACGTTGTTGAGCATGGCGCGGTTGATGGAGCGCGCCCCCAGGCTGCCGCCGATCACGAGCAGGACGGGCTTGTCCGGGTTCAGGCCGAAATGGTCAAACGCCACGGCCCGTTTCCCCGCCAAATCGACGATGTCCTGACGGATCGGGTTGCCCGTCATCAGGATTCTGTCTTTCGGGAAGAACTGCTCCATATCCTCGTAATCGACGCAGATTTTCCGCGCCCGCTTGGCCAGCATACGGTTGGTCAAGCCCGGAAAGGAGTTCTGTTCCTGTATCAGATAGGGAATGCCCATCAAGCCCGCCACATACAACGTGGGGCCGCTGGCGTAACCGCCCACGCCCACCACCACGTCGGGCGAGAATTGCTTGATGAGTTTACGCACGTGCCACAGGCTGGAAATCAATTTGAACGGCAGTACGACATTCTTCCACAACTGCTTACGGTTCAAGCCGATGACATTCAGACCCTCGATGCGGTAACCGGCGGCCGGCACCTTGTCCATTTCCATACGGCCTTTGGCGCCTACGAAAAGGAGTTCGGTATCGGGGCGTTCCGCCTTGATGGCGTTCGCAATCGCAATGGCGGGGAACACATGGCCGCCCGTACCGCCACCGCTGACTATCACTTTCATGGCTTCTTGCATAGCTATCTGAGTTTTATTTTCGTTATTCGTTGACGGCCGTGGCTTTTTCCATATCGGCCAATTCCTTGCCTTGTTCCTTTTTCTGTTTCTCGACCGCCGCGCTCACGCTCAGCACGAGGCCCGCGCCGAACGAATTGAACCACATGGCCGTTCCGCCCATGCTCACGAACGGCAGAATCTGCCCCGTTACGGGCAGCAGGTTAACGGCCACACCCATGTTGACCAAGGCCTGCAACGTAAACAGGAAACAGACGCCCAACACGAGGAAGCAGCCGAACGAGCCGTGGCACTGGCGCGCGATTTTGATGCCGCGCCGGATGAACCACAGGTACAGCAACAAGACGATGATGCCGCCCACCATGCCGTATTCCTCCACGACAATCGCATAGGCGTAGTCGGAATAAGGGTGCGGCAGGAAGTTGCGCTGGATGCCGTTGCCGGGCATCTTGCCGACGACACCGCCGTTGGCGATGGCGATTTTGGCCTGCGTGGCCTGGTAGTTGCTGTCAGAGCCGTCGTCGGAACCGGCGAAGTTTTCGATACGCGCTTTCCACGTCGCGAACCGACCCGGCAGGCTTTCTTCCGGAACGATATATAATGTGGCGGCCAACAGCCCCGCGCCCAACACCATAACGCTGAGCAAGCCCGCGAGATAGCGCGTGCGGACGCCGCCGAACATCATCATGACCACGGAGGTCAGCATCAGCAAGGCGGCGGTGGAGAGGTTCTCGGGGAAAATCAGGCCGCAAATCAGCAAAGGCGGCCAAACCACTTGATAAAACGTCTGTTTCTCGCCGATGGTCGCCTGCTTTTTGGCCAAGATGCGCGCCAGATACATGACCAAGGCCAGCTTGGCCAAATCGGAAGTCTGGAACGTGAGCCCGATAACCGGGATTTCGAGCCATCGGCTCGCATCGTTCACTTTCGGCATCGCCAACGTCAGCGCCAACAGCGGCACGGCCAGCCAAAACAGAATCCAGCCGATGCGCGAGAAATACGTATAAGGGATGCGGGAGGTCACATAAATGATGAGCCATCCCGAAAGAATCATACCGGTATGCTTCAACGCATAGTAGGCCGTATGCCCCGCCTGATAGCGGTAGGCCAACAGCCCGGTCGAACTATAGACGACCAGAATGGAAACGAAGGACAACAGCAGGATAATTACCCAAATGTTCCGGTCGCCCGGCAGGTAACGATACAGCCCTATTTCCCTGTTCTTTTCCATGCGATGATACCGTTCAAACGCCGAAGCGGATTTTACAATTCGTTGACGGCCTGACGGAACCGATGGCTACGGCTCTCGCTGTTTTCACTCGTGCCGCTGCCGGGGAACAAGGGCGCGTACAGGACGGTCTGTTTCTCGTCGGCGCAGAGATAAGCCATGCGCACGGCCTCGTCCAGCGTCTGCACCGTGAGGTAACGGTTCGGTTCCAAATCCAAAGCCGCCCGCAATTCCTCCTGCCCGCCGACGCAAATCAGGCGTTTGACCTTGTTCATCCAAGGCCGCAGGACTTCCAGACGGTCGATGTCCTCGTGGCGTTCGCCATCGACAATCCAGTAAATCGGTTCGTGTACGTTCTCCAACGCATACCATACGGCGTTGACGTTTTCGGCCATGGCGTCATCCACGTAATGCACGCCACGGATGGTGCCCACCGGGCAGAGCCGGCCGTTCTCCAACGAAAAGTCGTTGAACATTTCCCGTACCGCCTCCTTACGCATATCCTGGATTTTGGATGCGACGGCCTCGGCCATGTTGGCGCAAGCGGTCTGCTGGCCCTGTACGAATAAATTCTGTATGCTCATAATCTATCTCCTGCTATCTTAATTTCAATGTAACGATGGTGAACACTGCCAGAAACAATCCGACGATGAAAAAGTGAAGCACGATTTTGGGTTCCGGATGCCCCAGCACCTGAAAATGGTGATGGAGCGGCGACATCTTGAAGATGCGGCGGCCCTCTCCATATATACGCTTCGTATATTTAAAATAGGTGACCTGCATCATGACCGAAAGGCTTTCGACGAGGAAGATGCCGCACAGTATCGGCAGCAACAGTTCCTTGCGTATCAGGATGGCGAACACGGCGATGATGCCGCCTATCGTCAGGCTGCCCGTATCGCCCATGAAGACCTGCGCCGGATAGGCGTTGTACCAAAGGAAGCCGATGAGCGCCCCCACGAAGGCCGCGATGAACACGACGAGTTCGCCCGTATGCGGGATATACATGATATTGAGGTAGTCGGCGAAGATGACGTTGCCCGATACCCAGGCCAACAGGCCGAGCGTGGCCCCGATGATGGCCGAGGTGCCCGACGCGAGCCCGTCCATGCCGTCGGTCAGGTTGGCGCCGTTGGAAACGGCCGTCACGACGAGGACGACGAGCAACACGAACACAATCCAGCTGTATTTGGCCCAATTTTGATTGAAGGCCGTGAGAATGACGCTGTAGTCGAGTTCACTGTTCTTGACGAACGGAATCGTCGTGGTCAAGGCCTTTTCGGTATTCTGCTCAAAGACGGCCTGCGCCTTGGCGTATTCGTTTTGGTCCAAGACGTTGTGCTTATCGACGTATTCGCGGCTCATCTGCTTTTGCGACACGACGATATCGGGATGATAGCACATCGTCAGCCCGACAATCAGCCCCAGGCCGACCTGCCCGATGATTTTGTAACGGCCGGCCATGCCGTTCTTATTGTGACGGAACACCTTGATGTAGTCGTCGATGAAGCCCATGCAGCCGAGCCACAGCGTCGTGACGATCATGAGCAGGACATAGATGTTGTCGAGCCGGTTGAACAAGAGCACGGGCACGAGCGTGGCCATAATGATGATGAGGCCGCCCATCGTCGGGGTGCCCTTCTTCTCCATCTGCCCCTGCAGGCCCAAATCGCGGATGGTTTCACCGATTTGCTTTTTCTGCAGGTAGCGGATCATATACTTGCCCACGACCAGCGACAGGAACAACGACAACAGCATGGCCGCCGCCGCACGGAACGAGAGGTAGCGGAAGACGCCCACGCCGGGCAGGTCCCAGACCTTATTCATGTAATCGGACAGATAATACAGCATGACGCTCTGTTTTTATCGGGTTATTTCAAATATTTCTTCAATACTTCGCGGTCGTCGAACGGATGTTTGACCCCTTCGATTTCCTGGTAGGTTTCATGACCCTTGCCGGCCACGAGCAACAAATCGCCCGGACGCGCCATCATACAGGCGGTCTTGATGGCTTCCTCGCGGTTGAGGATACGCAGGCACTGGGCCTGGCGCGCCGCCGGTACGCCGGCGTACATCTGGTCGAGAATGAGCTGCGGGTCTTCGAAGCGCGGGTTGTCGGACGTAAGAATCAGCAGGTCGGCGTAACGGGCGGCGGTTTCAGCCATCATCGGGCGCTTGCCGCTGTCGCGGTTGCCGCCGCAGCCCACCACGCAGACGAGTTGCGCCCCGGCCCGTTTCATGCCGGAGAGCGTGGAGAGCACGTTTTCCAACGCATCGGGCGTATGGGCGTAATCGACGATGGCCTGCTGGGTCGCGCCCTTGACGGGCTGAAAGCGGCCATCGGCCGCCGCCAGGCCACTCAGTGCCGTGAGCACCGCCGTGGGGTCTTCCCCCAACAGACAGGCCGCGCCGTAAATGGCCGTCAGGTTGTAGGCGTTGAAATCGCCCACGAGCCGCGTATGCACCTCGGCGCCGTTCATCCACAGGCTCAGCCCGTGCAACGAGTCTTCCAAAACCTTGGTCTTGTAGTCGGCCATGCGTTTGAGCGCGTAGGTCTTGACCTGCGCTTTCGTATTCTGCACCATGACCTTGCCGTTGGCGTCGTCGGTATTGACGAGCGCGAAGGCCGTTTCCGGCAGGTGGTCGAAAAACAGTTTCTTGGCCGCGATATAGGCCTTGAACGTTTTGTGGTAGTCCAAATGGTCGCGCGTCAGGTTCGTGAAGATGCCGCCGCGGAATTGCAGGCCGGCCACCCGCTGTTGCACGAGCGCGTGCGAGCTCACTTCCATGAAGACGTGCGTACAGCCCGCTTCCACCATCTGCGCCAAAAGGCGGTTGATTTCCAAAGCGTCGCCCGTGGTGTGCGTACTGGGCACGACCGTGTCCTCAATGCGGTTCTCAATCGTGGAAAGCAGGCCGCACCGGTGGCCGAGCGCGCGGAACAAGCGGTAGAGCAAGGTGGCTATCGTGGTCTTGCCGTTGGTGCCGGTTACGCCCACGAGCACGAGTTTTTCGGAGGGACGGCCGTAATAGACCGAAGCCGCCTGCCCCAAGGCCGCCGCCGAATCAGGCACCTGCACATAGCAGACGCCGGCTTGCCGTTCGGCCGGCAACTGCTCGCAGACCACGGCCCGCGCGCCGGCCGCCACCGCCTGCGGGATGAACGCATGACCGTCCACGCCGCTGCCCTTGACGGCAAAGAAAACCGACTCCGGCTCCACGCGACGCGAGTCGAAACACAACTGCCGCACCCGGACGTCCGTTCCGGCCGCTTCCGGCACCAAGGCCGACAATGCAAAGCTTAATTCAGTTCCAGCCATACTTTATCATTCTTGCGGATGGGTTGCCCCGCCTCCACCGACTGCCGCCGTACCCGGCCGCTGCCGTTGACTTGCACGCGCAAGCCCTGTTTTTCCAATATATACACAGCGTCACGCGCGCCCAGGCCCTGTACGTCGGGCATCACTTCCTTCAAGCGCTTGACGGCACGCACGCGGTAGTCGCCCGAGGCTTCCGGCGTCATGCGCACGAATTCCGTCTCCTCCACTTCGCCCGCCGTCAAGCCCAAGGCCGCGAACGTGCGCTGCAAGTCGCCGCCGTAGCCGGCCGCGGCCGACGGATATTGCCCCTGCGCCGTCAGTTCCGCGATGTCGGTGCCGCCCTCCGGCCGGTCTTTCAACAGCGTGGCATACACCTTGTCGGCGATTTCCTTGAACACGGGCGCGGCCAGGTCGCTGCCATAGACGCGCCGCTGATGCGGTTCGGTAATCATAATCATGCACGAGTAGAGCGGCTTGTCGGCGGGGAAATAGCCCGCGAACGAAGCCCGGTAGAGCATCTTTCCGCCGTCGCGGCGCGCGTAGTTAATCTGCGCCGTACCGGTCTTACCCGCTATTTTATAGGGCGACTTGGACAACGAACGGCCCGTGCCGTTCTGCACCACCTGTTCCAGCATCCCCCGTACCAAATCCAACGTCTTGCGGCTCGCAATGCGTTCTTTCAACACCTCCGGCTCGTATTTCCTGACCGTTTTGCCGCCCGAGCGGATTTCGTCCACCAACTGCGGCTTCATCATCTTGCCGTTGTTGGCCACGGCGTTGTAGAGCGACAGTATCTGCAAAGGCGTGAGCTGCACCTCATAGCCGATGGACATCCACGGCAACGACAGCTTCGACCAGCTCTTGTCCTTCGGGTTCTTGATATAGGGCCGCCCCTCGCCGGGAATCTCGATGCCCGTTATCTCGTTCAGGTGCATCCCGTAGAGGTAGTCCACGAACTTCTGCGGGTTCTTGTGGAACGTCTCGTGCGCCAGATACGAAATGCCGACGTTGGACGACTTCTCGAACGCTTCCTGGAACGAGATGTCGCCGTAGCCGCCCCGGTGCGAGTCTATCATGCGCTTGCCGTAGAACTCCATGATGCCCGTGGGCACGACGGTCGTGGTGTCGAACCGCCCCTCTTCCAAAATGGCGATGGCCGACGCCAACTTGAACGTGGAACCCGGCTCCACGCTCTCGCCCACCACGTAGTTGATACGCTCGGTATAACTGCCGTCGGCCTGCCGCGTCAAATTGGCGATGGCCACGATACGGCCCGTGGCCACTTCCATCAAGACGGCGCAACCGTGGTCGGCCTCATTCTCGCGCACGCAACGTTCCAGTGCGGCGTGCGCCACGTCCTGGATGCGCGTGTCGATGGTGGTTATCAAGTCCTTGCCGTTGCGCGGCTCAATCGTCTCTTCGTTATAGATGGGCCGCCATACGCCTTTGGCCACCCGCTGGGTCAACCGACGGCCGCTCTGCCCTTCCAAGTCGTCGTTGAACGCCTTTTCCAAACCCGAACCGATATGCGTTTCGGTGTTGTAGGACCCTATCGTGCGTTGCGCCAACGGGCTGTGGGGCTGGCTCCGCCGTTCGGACTCGGTGACGATAAAGCCGCCCTTGAACTGCCCTTTGTTGAACAACGGGAACTTCTGCATCCGCAACAGTTCGTCGTAGCTGATGCGCCGCTTGACCAAGTGGTTGCGGCGGCCTTCGCGGCGCGCCCGCTCCAACGTGCGGCGGTAGGAGGCCGACGACACCTGCGGGTACATCGCGTGCAGGCTGTCGCAAAGCGGTTGCAGATAGCGGCGGAACGTGTCGGCCGGCACCACCTTGGGGCTCAAATCCATACGGATTTCGAACACGGGCACCGAAGCGGCCAGCAACGAACCATTGGATGCGTATATATTACCGCGCACGGCCTTGACGTCCTCGTAGCGCAGGCTCTGTTCCTCCGACTTGGCCAGCAATTCCTTGCCCTCCACGAACATGACGACGGCCATCCGGATGATGACGGCCAGCGCGAACACGAGAAAGAAGGCGTACACGAGATACACCTTCACCCACAGGGTGTCCCGGCTCTTGCCCTTGTTCTTAGTCTTCTTCGCGGTTCCCATCGTCGTTTCTGCTCAATCTGACCGGCGGCACCACCGATTCCTTGATGCCGGTCGAGTCCAACATCCGCGCTACCGACGACTGACGGCTCAGACGCATATAGGCGGCTTCCACGGAGAGTTGCCGGAAACGCAGTTCCTTGACCTCTTTTTTCAACGCATTGGTCTCGCGCACCATGCGTTCCGTGAGATAATTGTTGGCAATCAACACCAAACAGAGTGCGAAAATCAACAGCAGCAGCGACCAATGCTTTTGCACCAAGTCGCGCAACATCGTTGAACCGTCCAATATCTGTCTGGCTTTCATTTTTCTTACACTTTTTCCGCCACCCGCATTTTAGCGCTCCGCGCCCGCGGATTCCGCGCCAACTCTTCTTCCGAAGCCTGTATCACCTTGCGGTTGACGGCTCTGAACGGCGAAAGCGGGTTGCCGTAGAAATCCTTTTCCACCACCCCGTCCGCATTGCCGCTCTTTATAAAATGCTTGACCAAACGGTCTTCGACCGAATGGTAGGACAGCACGACCAAACGCCCGCCCGGCTTGAGCACTTCGGCGGCCTGTTGCAGAAACTGCATGAGCACGGCCTCCTCCTGGTTCACTTCCATGCGCAAGGCCTGGAACAAGGTGGCGTAAAACTTGTTCTCGCGGCCTTTCTCGGCCCAGCGGCCGGTCAAATGCATCAAGTCGGCCGCCGTCTCCACCGGCCGTTCCGCCCGCCGCAGCACGATGGCCTTGGCGATTTTACGCGCCTGCGCGAGGTCGCCGTAACGGTAGAACAAGCGCGCCAACGCTTCTTCGGTATAAGTGGCCAGCACCGTGGCCGCCGTCTGGCTCTGCCGACGGTCCATCCGCATATCCAAGTCGCCGTCGCCCCGAATGGAGAAACCGCGCGCCTCCACATCGAACTGATGGGAGGAAACGCCCAAATCGGCCAAAATGCCGTCCACCGGCAGGGCTTCGTAGAAACGCAGGTAATTTTTAAGGAAGCGGAAGTTTTGGTCCACTATCGTGAACCCGCCCCGGCAGTTTTGCCGCCACGGGGCTTCCTGCGCATGGCGGACCGCGTCTTCATCCTGGTCGAACGCCACGAGCCGCCCTTGTTCGGAAAGCCGGGCGAGGATGGCCTGCGTATGGCCGCCGCCCCCCATCGTGGCATCCACGTAAATACCATCCGGCCGTATGTTCAGCCCCTCTATGGCTTCCTCCAACAGCACCGGCGCATGATATTCCGCATCCATACCGCTCTATCAGGCATTTAATCCCGGCGTATCTTCCTCGATGCGGCCCAAACGCTGCGCCGCCAATTCGGCGAAATCCACCGGCGATTCCTCGTTTACACGACGGTACGTCTCCACATCCCAAATCTCGATGATGTTGATTTTGGAGATGAGCACGATTTCCTTCTCGATATGCTTGGCCTTTTTCTGTTCGGCCGGAATGAGCAAACGGTCGTTGGCGTCCAATTCCACCGGATTGCCCTCCGACAGCTTCCGAATCAGCAAACGGTCGTTGCGGTTGTAGGGATTCAGCTTGGCAATCTTGGTTTCTATCTCGGCCTCGAACTCCTTGCGCGGATACAATTCCAGACATTCGTCGAAAATACTCTCGCGAATCACAAACCCCTGCTCGATAACGGGAGTCAGCAATTTCTTCAAGGCCGACGGGAACTTGAAGCGCCCGGCCGGATCCACCTTACAAAACTCTTTGCCGACGAGTATTGACATCTTATTCTTTTCCTTTCCGAGGCAAAAGTACACAAAAATATCTTATTCGTCCCATTTTGTTAATAAATTTTCCAATTTTTCTCAAAAAATCCCATTTTCACGACAAATAAAAACCGCCTGAATACAAGCGGTGATGCGGACAACACGGCCTTTCAGCGGATTGGAACCGTCTGACAGCCCAGGACGCGGATTGTTAATTTCTTGACCCGACCGACGGACAAAAAAAAGCCTCCCGACGGTGTGGAAGACACCCCCGGGAGGCGAACCGACGGTTCAATGCTGAACCGACTGAAAATAAAGGCCGTACCGACTACATAAGGCCGTAGATATAGCCCTGTTCGTCCAAACCGATGTTGACGGCTTGCGGCACCTTGGGCAAGCCGGGCATCCGCATGATTTCGCCCATGATGACGACGAGCATCTGCGCGCCCCGGTTGATGACGATGTCGCGCACCTTGAGTTCGAAATGCTCCGCCACGCCGTAGGCCTTGGGGTCGGACGAGAACGAATACTGCGTTTTGGCGATGCAGATGGGGAAATGTTCGATGCCCAACGAAGCGATTTGCTTGAGTTTCTTTTCGGCCAAAGAGGTATATACCACCGACTCCGCGCCGTAGATGTTGCGGCAAACCGCCCAAATCTTGTCTTTGACCTTGTCTTGTTCGTGATAGGCGTACTGCAGGGCG
The DNA here is from genome assembly GCA_947179195.1 of uncultured Bacteroidales bacterium. GTDB lineage: Bacteria > Bacteroidota > Bacteroidia > Bacteroidales > P3 > CAMXAS01. The sequence continues at coordinate 2,316 of CAMXAS010000011.1, read as the reverse complement.
CCCGAAGGCTTTTGTTCGATGGCCTCCACGACGCAACGCGCCAGTTCGGCGGCCCCTTCGCCCCCTTCGGCGAACGCATTGTTGACGGCGAAACGGACGCCCTTTTCCGCGCAGTGGGCGCGCAAGAGTTCGACCTCTTCGTCGGTGTCGTCGCCATAGCGGTTGAACGCCACGACCACGGTCTGCCCGAACCGTTGCAGATTGTGGATATGCTTGTCCAAATTGGCGAAACCGTGCACCAAGCCTTCCTTATTGGGGCGCGCGATGTCGGCCTCCGCCACGCCGCCGTGCATCTTCAAGCCGCGCAACGTGGCCACGATAACGGTCAGTTCCGGTTCCAAACCGGCCTGACGGCATTTGATGTCGAAGAACTTTTCGGCGCCCAAGTCCGCCCCGAAGCCGGCCTCGGTGACGGCATACTCGCCGAAGGTCAACGCCATCTTGGTGGCCAGCACCGAATTACAGCCGTGCGCGATGTTGGCGAACGGGCCGCCGTGCACGAAAGCCGCCGTATGTTCGGTGGTCTGCACGAGGTTGGGCAAGAGCGCGTCTTTCAGCAAGACCGTGATGGCCCCGCCTATACCGAGGTCTTTGACCGTAAACGGCTCGTCTTCGACCGTATAGCCCAACAGGATTTGGTCGATGCGCTCGCGCAGGTCGTTCAAATCGCGGCTCAGGCACAGGATGGCCATGATTTCGGAAGCCGCCGTGATGTCGAAGCCCGTTTCCATCGGCACGCCGTTGGCCGAACCGCCCAAGCCGCTGACGATATTGCGCAGGCTGCGGTCGTTGACGTCCAGCACGCGCTTCCACTTGATTTCCTTGAGCGACTTGCAGGTATTGCGGTTCTGATAGTTATAGTTGTCGAGCAAGGCCGTTATCATGTTGTGCGCCGACGTGATGGCGTGGAAGTCGCCCGTAAAGTGCAGGTTGATGTTCTCCATCGGCAGCACCTGGGCGTAGCCGCCGCCGGCCGCCCCGCCCTTCATGCCGAAGCAGGGGCCCAAAGAGGGTTCACGCAAGGCCACGATGGCTTTCTTGCCTATTTTGTTGAGGCCCAAGGCCAAACCGATGGAAACCGTGGTCTTGCCCACGCCCGCCTTGGTCGGCGTGATGGCCGTCACCAAAATGAGGTGGTGCTTCTTGATTTGCGCCTCGTCGATGCAATCGAGCGGCACCTTGGCGATATACGCGCCATAGGGGTGCAACACCTCGGGGGCGATGCCGTAATGTTCCGCCACGTCCTGAATTTTCAAGAGCGGCGTTTCGCGTGCGATTTCAATATCCGTCTTCATACAATCGAAACTTTTATTTGTCAAACATTTATCGGGTCAAGCCGAAAATTAGACGCAAATTTAGTATTTTTGTAGTAAAATATAACCCATGTTCACGCTCCCCATTTCGGAAAAGACCATCGACTTGGAGCGGATTATCCGCGACAAGAGCGAGAAGCTGTACCGCCGTCTGCCGCGTTTCGTCATCGGCTGGCTGAACCGCCTGCTGCACGTGGACGAACTGAACGCCTACTTATATAAGGAGCGCGACGCCTGGGGCATCGACTTCGCCACGGCCATCCTCGACGACTTCGGCTGCCGTATCACGTTGCAGGGTGCGGAGAACCTGCCGGCTTCGGGCCGCTATATCCTCGTGGCCAACCACCCCTTGGGCGGGCTCGACGGCATGGCCATCATCAGCCGCGTGGGCGCCGTCCGCCCCGACATCCTGTTTCCGGTCAACGACTTCCTGATGGCCTTGCCCAACCTGCGGCCCGTCTTCGTGCCGATTGACAAGACCGGACGCAACGTACACAACCAACGGCTGTTGGCGGAAGCCTTCGCCTCCGACAACCTGTTGCTTTATTTCCCGGCCGGCCTGTGCTCGCGCAAACAGAAAGACGGCGGCATCCGCGACGAGGAATGGAAAAAGACGTTCATCGCCAAGGCGCGGGAGACGCAGCGCGACATCATCCCGGTGTTCGTGGACGGGAAAAATTCATGTTTTTTTTATAACTTCGCGCGGTGGCGGAAACGCTTGGGCGTTAAATTCAACCTCGAACAGCTGTTCCTCGTGGACGAGATGTTCAAACAGAAAGGCCGGGAAATCCGCCTGACCGTGGGGCGCCCCATCAGCCGTTCCGTATTGGAAGACCGCAGTCTGAGCGACCGCGACTGGGCGCAGGCCGTCAAAGCGCATGTATATCGCCTGGCCGATGACCCGCAGGCGGCGTTCGCGCCCCGCCCCGCATCAACCTTATCCATTTGATATGAAACCGACCATCCCCCCCATAGACCGCCGCCTCATCAAGGCCGAACTGAC
>CAMXAS010000010.1 GCA_947179195.1 uncultured Bacteroidales bacterium | reverse complement strand
TTGCTTAAATTTGCGGGTTCAAAAATATCGAACGATGGTAGATGCACGCAGAGCCGAGATGTTGCTCCGGCTGTTGAAAAAGGAAGTGGTGCCCGCGGTGGGCTGTACGGAACCGATTGCCGTAGCCTTGGCCGTGGCCAAAGCGAAAGAGACGCTCGGCACCTTGCCCGAACGCATTGAGATTGCGACCAGTCTGAATATTTATAAAAACGGCATGGGGGTCGGTATCCCCGGCACCGACAAGGTGGGCCTGCCGATTGCCTCGGCCTTGGGCGCCATTGCCGGCCGCTCCGAAAAGGCGCTGGAAGTGCTGGCCGACGTGCAGCCGCATCATGTGGATTCGGCGCAGAAATACATCGACGACGGCCATGTCAGCATCACGATAGCCGAGAACTGCGACAAACTCTATGTCAAGGCCTCCGCCTTCGCGGGACCCGACTGCTGCACGGTGGAAATCGTGGGTTCGCATACCAATATCGTTTCCATCAAGCTCAACGACCAGGTCATTTTCCATAAGGAACAGGAAGCCGAAGAAGCCAAGGACGACGAGGCCTACGAGACGACGATAGACGAAATCTTCGAATTCGCCAAGACGCAGCCGCTCGAAGACATCCGCTATATCTTGGACGCGGCCCAAGTCAACAAGGAACTCTCCAACTACGGCTTGGCGCACCGCAGCGGCATGGGCATCGGCGCCACGCTGCTTTCGTGGATCAGCCGCCGCAAGCTGAACGACGACTTCAGCAACTACGCCATGGCGTTGACGGCCGCGGCTTCGGACGCCCGTATGTCGGGCGCGCTGTTGCCGGCCATGAGCAACTCGGGCAGCGGCAACCAGGGCATCACGGCCATGATGCCGGTACTGGCCACGGCCGAGAAATTGGGCTCCAACGAGGAAGATGTCATCCGGGCGTTGATTCTGAGTAACCTGACGGCCATCCATATCAAACACGGCTTCGGCCGCTTGTCCGCAGCCTGCGGCTGCGTCGTGGCCTCCACGGGCGCGGCGTGCGGCGTCTGCTACCTGCTGGGCGGCAACCTGATTCAAGTCAAGAGCGCCATCAAGAACATGATAGGCAACCTGACCGGCATGGTCTGCGACGGGGCCAAACTGGGCTGCGCGCTCAAAGTGGCCTCCGGCACGAGCGCCGCGCTACAAGCGGCCATCCTCGCGCTGGAAGGCGTGGGCGTTCCGGGCACCAACGGCATCATCGAAGACGATGTGGAACGCACCATCAACAACCTCGGCACGATTGCCAACGAGGCGATGAACGATGCCGACCGCGTAATTATGAACATCATGCTTTCGAAATAAGCGGCGGTTTCTTCCACCCCATAAAGCAAAAGGCGGGCGACCGAAGTCGTCCGCCTTTTTCATATCCTTTCGCCCAATTCCTACATATCGTGCAACACCTGCAGGGCGGCCTTGTAATCGTCGTCGGTCGGCAGGTAAACGGGATAAAAGCCGAGGTTGTCGAACACGTCGCGCCCGATATAGGCCTTGATCGTCAACCGCATCTTGCGCTGGTTGGCCTCGATGCTCTTTTCGTCACGCTTTACGCCGTGCCGCTCCGCATAACGCAGGAAGTCCTCGAACAAGGCGTCGTCCACGTTGAACCCGGCCACGAAGTCGGCCGCCGACGCATAGGTCTTCATCAAGGCCTCCCGATGCCTGTCGGCATAGTCGAACGAGAACTGATAGAACAGCCCTTGCCGGCTCAGTTCATTCCAATAGATATAGGTATCGCTCGTCTTATAGGGCACGTTGTCGTCCGGCATGATGCCGCCGCCCCCGTAAACGACACGCTGTTTTTTCAGCGTATAGTACTGCACCGTATCGCCGTGCTGCGTCGAATCCCCGCCGGTCATCTCGCCGCTCGCGTAACGGCGCAGCAAATCGGCTTCGTAATCCTCGTTGTCGCCGGCCTTATACGGCTTCTGTATGCTGCGGCCCGAGGGCGTGTGATAACGCGCCACCGTCAGCCGCACCGCACTGCCGTCGGCCATGTCCATCTGCTCCTGCACCAAGCCCTTGCCGAACGTGCGGCGCCCCACAATCCGCGCCCGGTCGTTGTCCTGCATCGCGCCCGCAAAGATTTCCGAGGCCGAAGCCGACCATTCGTCCACGAGCACCACCAGCGGCAAATCGACGTAACGGCCGCGGCCGGTGGCCTTGATGCGCGTCTTGGCGCGGTGTTCGCCATCGGTATATACAATCAGGTCGCCTTTCTCCAAAAACAAATCGGCCATCTCGATGCAGCTGCCCAGCAGCCCGCCGCCATTGCCGCGCAAATCCACAATCAGCCCTTTCATGCCCTGCCGCTGCAAATCGGCCAGGGCCGCTTCGAACTCATCGGCGGTCGCGCGCGTGAACTTGCTGACCTTGACGTAGCCCACCTGCGGGTCGGCCATGAAATAGACATCCACGCTATAAGACGGTATCACGTCGCGTTCCAAGGTCACATAGACCAATTCGGTGGAAGGACGGCGCAACAGTCCCAAGCGCACCTTGCTGCCGCGCGGCCCTTTGAGGCGTTTCATGACGGCCTCGGTCTCCAAACCCTGCCCGGCGATATCGACCGTATCTACCTTTATTATACGGTCGCCCGCCAACACGCCCGCGCGTTCGCTCGGGCCGCCCGACACGGGCATGATGACCACCACCGTATCGTCTATCATACGGAACTGCACGCCGATACCCTCGAAGTTGCCCTCTATCTCCTCTTCCGCCTTGGCGAAATCGGCGGCCGGAATATAGACCGAATGCGGGTCGAGCTGCGTCAGCATGGCCTCCAACGAGGCGTCCGTCAGCCGGTCGAGGTTCACCGTATCCACATAGTTGTCTTTGATTGCCTGCAACACCGTCTCTACCTTGCCCTTGCCGCCGCCCATCTGCAGGTGGCCGGCCCGGCGCGCCATATACCGATTCAACCGGATGCCTATCAGGATGCCCACCATAAGGAACAGGGCCAACAGGACCCAAGACGTTCTGGATGATTGTTTCTCTGCCATACGTACTAAAAAAAGGCCCCGGCGTCATGGACTCCGAGGCCTTGGTTACCGATTCTTAATTGATTATTCGGCCACGCCCGTCAAGGCATCCACACGCGCCTTGATTTCATTGGCCTTGTCCATCTGATTCAACTGAATATAGATTCCTCTCAGCGTATTCAAAGCATCCACGTTGTTGGGCTGGGCTTCCACAATCTTTTCCAGATACGGGATGGACTGTTGGAACAGCGTGTTGGCCTGAGCCGACAAAGCGTCGTATTCGGCCGTGGCGTCCAACGGCAGGTTACGCGCCTGGTTTTGGATGTCGATACCCTGGTTTACATAGAAAGCACCCAAGTTGTAAATCGCTTCGGGATATTCGGGGTTCAGTTCCAAAGCTTTCTTGTAGGCTTCTTCGGCTTTCTCAGCCTGCTTGCTGTTTTCGTAAGCCACGCCCATGGCCAGATAGAGGAACGGATCCGTCGGCCATTTTTCAACGGCCTTGGCCAAAACCACTTCGGAATGTTCGTTGTCGCCGATGTTGAGCAGGATGCCCACCGCCGTTACGTAAGCCGTCGAATCGGTTACGAAACGTTCCACGAGCAAATCCATCAAGGGCGCCACCTCATCCTTGCGGTCCATGCGGACATACACGTCGGCCAAGCCGTTGTATATACCCATCATCGGGTAGGCGGCGGCTACGAGCGCACCGTAGTATTCGGCGGCTTTCTCCAACTGGTTGTCGTTGGCCGCGCAGAGCGCGATGTTGAACATGGAGGCCGAGTCGGGCTCGCCCATCAACACGGTTACGGCCAAGGACTTTTCGAAATCCACCGTCGCCGCGGCGAAATCGCCGGCCGAGAACGCTTCGGTACCCAGGTCGTAGAACGCGCCGGCCAGGTTCGGCAATTTGAGCGCCAAAATCGTGCGCATCTTATCCGAAGGATCCAACTCCATGGCTTTCTGATACGATTCCAAAGCCTTGTCGGCGGGATTTTCGTAACGTTTGGCGAAGAACGGGTTGGAGGCCACAGCCGTATATACATCACCGCGAACCACCCACGTGTTGCTCAACGACATCGTTTCCGGATTTTCGATGGCCGCCTCGATGTTTTCGACACCGGCGTCCAATTTACCGGAATTGATGCTTTTCAACGCGGCGTTCACCGCTTTCTTTTGGGCAAAAGCGTTGCCCGTCATGCCGAGCGCCAATACGATGGCCGCTACGGTCGCTATAATCTTCTTCATATTGCTATAGGGTTTTATTCGTTATTGTTTTCCGTCGCTTCCGGAACCGTCGGTTCGATACCGGCCTCCGGCGCCCGGGCGTTTTCGCCTTCCGCCTCCGCCATATTTTCGTCTTCGGGCTCCATCTCCACGCGCGTGACGGACGCAATCGCATCCTTGCCGCGCAAATCGATAAGCTTGACGCCCTGCGTGGCACGGCCTACGACGCGCAAATCCTTGACCGCCGTCCGCAGGATGATGCCCGACTTATTGATAATCATCAGGTCGTTGGCATCGGTTACATCCTTAATCGCAATCAGCGGGCCCGTCTTGTCGGTAATCTGCAACGTCTTGACACCCTTGCCGCCACGGTTCGTCTCGCGGTAATCCTCGAACTTGGAGCGTTTGCCGAAGCCTTTTTCCGAAACGACGAGGATGTCGGTTTCCGGATCCTCGATGCAAATCATGCCGACCACCTCATCGTTTTCGCTGCCCAGCGAAACGCCGCGGACACCGGACGAAACGCGGCCCATGGCCCGCACCTTGTCTTCGGGGAAACGGATGGCCTTGCCCTCGCGCGTGGCCATCATGATGACGGCCGAGCCCGACGTCAGCTTGGCTTCCAGCAACTGGTCGCCCTCGCGGATCGTCACGGCGTTGATACCGTTCTGACGCGGACGCGAATAGGCCTCCAGCGAGGTCTTCTTGATAATCCCCTGTTTCGTACACAGGACGATGTAGTTGTTATTGATGTATTCCTCGTTCTTGAGGTCTTTGACATTGATGTAGGCCATCACCTTGTCGTCCGACGCGATGTTGATGACGTTCTGAATCGCGCGACCCTTCGACTGCCGCGTGCCTTCCGGGATGTCGAACACGCGCATCCAGTAGCAACGGCCTTTCTCGGTGAAGAACAACATATAGTTGTGCATCGAAGCCACGAATACGTGTTCGAGGAAGTCCTCGCTGCGCACGTCCGAGCCCTTCATGCCCTTGCCGCCACGGGTCTGGCAGCGGTATTCGCTCAGCGGCGTCCGCTTGATGTAGCCCAAACGCGAAATCGTGATGACCATGTCGTCGTCGGGAATCGTATCCTCGATGCGGAAGTCGGCCGAAGCGTAAACGATGCGGGAACGCCGTTCGTCGCCGTACTTTTCCTTCATTTCCAGCGTTTCGGCCTTGATGACTTCCATCCGGAGCTTTTCGTCCGACAACAGGGCCTTGCAACGCGCGATGAAGGCTTCCAGTTCCGCGTATTCCTGCTGGATTTTCTCGCGTTCCAAACCGGTCAACTGGCCGAGACGCATCTCCACGATGGCTTTCGACTGCGGCTCGCTCAACTGGAAATGCTCCATCAAGGCCGTCTTGGCGATATCCACGGTCTTGGACTCGCGGATAAGCCGGATGACTTCGTCCAGATGGTCGAGCGCGATGAGCAAGCCTTCGAGGATGTGGGCGCGTTTTTCCGCGGCCGCCAAATCGAAGCGCGTGCGCCGGATAACGACGTCGTGACGGTGTTCCACATAGTAGTGGATCAAATCCCGCAGGTTCAACAGACGCGGACGGCCATGCACGAGCGCGATGTTGTTGACGCTGAACGAGGATTGCAACGACGTGAGTTGGTACAGTTTGTTGAGCACGACATTGGGCACGGCCTCGCGTTTGAGTTCGAACACGATGCGCAAACCGCTGCGGTCGGACTCGTCGCGGATATCGCTGATGCCCTCTATCTTCTTCTCGTTGACCAAGTCGGCGATTTTCTTAATCATTTCCGACTTGTTGATTTGATACGGAATCGACGTGACGATGATATGGCTGCGGCCGCTGTCGTCGGTCTCTATGGCCGCCTCACCCCGCATCACGACACGGCCCATACCGGTCAGGAACGCATCCCTTACGCCGTCGTAGCCGTAGATGACCCCGCCCGTCGGAAAGTCGGGCGCCTTGACGTACTGCATGAGTTCCTCGGCCGTGATGTCGCGGTTGTCGATATAGGCCACGATGCCGTCGCAGACTTCCGACAGGTTGTGGGGCGCCATGTTCGTGGCCATACCCACGGCGATACCGGCCGAACCGTTGACGAGCAGGTTGGGAATCTTGCAAGGCAACACCGTCGGTTCCTTCAACGAATCGTCGAAGTTGTTCTGCATATCGACGGTTTCCTTGTCGATGTCGGCCAACAGTTCTTCGGCCAGCTTGCACATCCTGGCTTCCGTATAACGCATGGCCGCGGGCGGGTCCTGGTCGATGGACCCGAAGTTACCCTGACCGTCCACGAGCGGATAACGCAACGACCATTCCTGCGCCATACGCACCAACGCGCCATAGACGGAACCGTCGCCGTGCGGGTGATACTTACCCAGCACGTCACCCACGATTCTCGCCGATTTCTTATACGGGTTGCGGGAGTTGATACCGTTTTCGTTCATTGAGTAGAGGATACGCCGGTGTACCGGCTTCATCCCGTCCCGCACATCCGGCAGGGCCCGCGCAACGATGACCGACATAGAGTAATCTATATAGGCCGATTGCATCTGTTGCTCGATATTGACCTGCACGATGCGTCCTGTTTCTTTCACTCCTTCCATGTAGCAAATATAACTCTTTGTTCGACAGCATTTTGCTGCCAATGCTTAAAACATACGAAATTAGTAAAAAAACGGAAATAAAACAAGTGTCCGTTTTCAACTTTTCACAGTTGGTTTTATTAAGAATATCGGCTTTTAATTTAGCGTTTTTAGGCCTATCTTTGTCCGTTTTATTATTGACACACCATTTACCCAATCCGTTAGGACGGATCTGACTTATGAGCAATTTGAAGCCCCAAATTTCGGAAAAGCTGAAAACGATTCTCACTTACAGCAATGAGGAAGCGTCGCGCCTGAGGAGCAAGCAGCTCGGCGTGGAACATATCCTGCTGGGCATTCTCCGGCAGGGCGACAATGTCGTGACCGACATCCTCTCGTCCCACTTCGAGATCAACCCTTACGACATCCGCAAGCAGCTGGAAGCCTGGATAGACGAGCACGAGCCCAAGAACGCGACCTTCGCGCCGACCGGTTCGCCCCAGCTTATCTCGCAGAAGACCGACCGCATCCTGCGGCTCATGTACTTAGAGTGCCTGCAATACAAGAAGGAACTGGCCGAACCCGAACACGTGGTATTGGCCATCCTCAAGGAGGACGCCTCGGGCGCGGCCACGGTCCTGCACCATTTCGGCATCACCTACGACTCGTTCCTGCAAGGGCTTAAAGCCGGCCTCAAAGCCAGAGGCTTGGATACGGCCACCTATCAGAACGCCGAGCCTGCGCCGGAGGGGGCCGAACCCGACGTGGCGCCGCTGCCCGACCTGGCGGAGGCTTCGGCCGCGCCCGACACCAAAGACTCGTTGGGCGGCCTCGGCATGGACGAATACGACACCGACCAGCCGGACGCCAACCATTTCAAACCGGGCACGCCCGTCACGCCGGCCAACAACGCGCCCGTCAAACCCAAATCCATCCTGCTGAACTTCGGCAAAGACCTGACGGCCGCCGCCGAGGAGCAGAAATTAGACCCCATCGTGGGCCGCGAGAAGGAAACCGAACGCATCGCCCAAATCCTGAGCCGCCGCAAAAAGAACAACCCGGTGCTGATCGGCGAGCCGGGCGTGGGCAAGTCGGCCATCGCCGAAGGGCTGGCGCTTAAAATCGCCGCGCGCCAAGTGCCGGGCGTGCTGTTGGATAAACGCATCTACACGCTCGACATCGCCTCCATCGTGGCCGGCACCAAATACCGCGGCCAGTTCGAGGAACGCATGAAAGCCATTTTGGCCGAACTGGAGAAGCATCCCGAAATCATCGTCTTCATTGACGAAATCCATACGCTCGTGGGCGCGGGCGAGACGGCGGGCGCCCTCGACGCCGCCAACATCCTCAAACCGGCGCTGGCGCGCGGCGAAATCCAGTGCATCGGCGCGACGACCTTGGACGAATACCGCCGCTCCATCGAAAAGGACGGCGCGCTGGAACGCCGTTTCCAGAAAGTGCTCGTGGAACCGACCACGCCGGAAGAGACCGTCGAGATTCTCAAGAAAATCAAGCCGGCCTACGAAAGCCACCACTACGTGAACTATACCGACGAAGCCCTGCAGGCCTGCGTCGATTACGCGATGCGTTACATTACCGACCGATTCCTGCCTGACAAGGCCATCGACGCCATGGACGAGGCGGGCGCGAAAGTGCACATCCGCAGCGTGCACGTGCCGGAAGCCGTCGTTTCCATCGAAGAACGGCTCAAGCCGATGCGCAAGCAACTCAAACACCTGATCCGCCAGCAGAAATTCGAAATGGCCTCGACGCTGCGCAACGACATCGAACAGTTGGAAGCCGAACTGGACAACGCCAAAACGGCCTGGCGCGAAGAACTGAGCGCCAACAAGACCGACGTGACGGAACAGGACGTGGCCGAAGTGATTTCGATGATGTCGGGCGTGCCGATTCAGAAGATGGAGAAAAACGAGATGAGCCAGCTGCTCGATCTGGATACGGTGCTGCAAAGCCAAATCATCGGGCAGAACGAAGCCATCGACAAAATCGTGCGCGCCATCCGCCGCAACCGTTCCGGCCTCAAAGACCCGAACAAGCCCATCGGCAGTTTCATCTTCCTCGGCCCGACCGGCGTCGGCAAGACCTATCTGACCAAAACGCTGGCGCGGCAGATGTTCGGCTCGGAAAGCGCGCTCATCCGCATCGACATGAGCGAATACATGGAGAAATTCGCGGTTTCCCGCCTCGTGGGCGCGCCTCCGGGCTACGTCGGCTACGAAGACGGCGGCCAACTGACCGAAAAGGTAAGGCGCAAGCCCTACTCCATCGTGCTGTTCGACGAAATCGAAAAGGCGCATCCCGATATCTTCAACCTCCTGTTGCAGGTTTTGGACGAAGGCCGGCTGACGGACGGCCTGGGCCGTAAGGTGGACTTCAAGAACACGATTATCATCATGACGTCCAACCTCGGTTCACGCCAAATCAAGGAATTCGGCCAGGGCGTCGGGTTCTACACGGCCTCCAAGGCCTCCGAAAAGGACTCGTTCGCGCAAGGCGTCATCGACAAGGCCTTGCAACGGCACTTCGCCCCGGAATTCCTGAACCGCGTGGACGAAATCGTCGTGTTCCACAACTTAGTCAAGGAAGACATCCTCAAAATCGTGGATATCGAACTGCGCGGCCTCTACAGCCGTGTGGAAGCCATGGGCTACAAGCTCACGATTTCGGACAAGGCCAAAGAATTGGTCATTGAAAAAGGCTGGAATCCGGACTTGGGCGCGCGGCCGTTGCAACGGGCCATTCAGAAATACTTTGAGGATACGCTGGCCGAATCGCTGTTGAAACAGACGCCGGAGGCCGGCAGCACGCTCGCCGTGGAACTGGCCGAGGGCGCCGATATGCCGCACGTGGAAATCCGTTAGTCCGCCGTCCGCGCCATATCGCGGCGGAGGTCTTTCTCCTTGATGGACTCCCGTTTGTCGTAGGCTTTCTTGCCTTTCGACAGCGCGATTTCCAATTTGGCGCGGCCATTCTCGTCGATGAACAGCTGCACGGGAATGATGGTCAGGCCCTTTTCCTTCATCTTGGTCGAGAGTTTGCGCAATTCCCGTTTCGTGAGCAAGAGTTTCCGCTCGCGGCGCGGTTCGTGGTTATAGTAAGTGCCGTGCGTGTATTCGGCCACGTACATATTCTTGATGAACAATTCGCCACCGTTGAAATAGCAGTAGGAATCGCCGATGGCCGCCTTGCCCTGCCGTATCGACTTGATTTCGGTTCCCGCCAGCACGATGCCGGCCGTGAACCGCTCCAACAGGAAGAAAGCGTATTCGGCCTTTTTATTGCGTATGCGGACGTCCGCCCGTAAGTGTTCCTTGCTCATTCGTTTACAACCTTATGCGATGAAACGCGCCAGTATTTCCTTGGCCGCACGTACTTTCTCCTCCAACAGGGCGCGGTGGGCCGCCTCCGCGATAAAACGCAGATAGGGTTCGGTATTGGACGGGCGGACGTTGAACCACCAGTCCTCGAATTCGATGCGGTAGCCGTCGAAATCGTAAACGGCCGTCGGCGTCTCGTTGGCCGTGAAGCCGGCTTTAAGCGCCTCCATGGCCGCCTCTTTGTCGGCAATCTTGAAATTGAGTTCGCCCGACCCGACATAGACGGCTATTTCCGATATAAGCCGCGACACCGGTTTGCCGGCTGCCTTGAACCGGCTCAGGATGCCCAAAATCAGCGAGCAGGCCATCAAGCCCGAATCGGAATAGTGGAAATCGCGGAAATAATAGTGGCCGGCCAACTCGCCGCCGAAAACCCCGTCTATCTCGCGCAACTTGGCCGCCGCATAAGCCCGTCCCACACGCCACATGGCCATCGTGCCGCCCATTTCCTCAATGCACCGCCGCACCGACTTGGACGTGCGGATATCCTGCAACACGTTCCCGCGCAGGCCTTTCTCCTTCAAGAAATAAAACCCGAGCACGGCTATCATCAAATCCGGCGAAATGAACCGCCCGTATTCGTCCACGAACATGACGCGGTCGGCGTCGCCGTCGAAAATAACGCCCAAATCGGCGCTCTCCTCCCCCACGGCCGCCTGCAAATCCACGATATTGGCGGGATCCAGCGGGTTGGCTTCATGGTTCGGGAACGAACCGTCCAACTCGTCGTAGAGATAGACGGGCCGGTCGCCGTACAAATCGCGCACGAACAGCGAGGCCATGCCGTTGGAGCAGTCCATGACGATTTTAAGATTGGAAAAATCCGACAGCCACTGCCGCTGAAACGCGAGGTAGGCCGCCTTTTGATCGAACGGCAACACGCGGCCTCTTTCGGCCTGCGGCTTCGGCTGCACCGTCCGTTCTTTCAGCCAGCGTTCCAACGTGTTCAAGCCGTTGTCGTAGCCGACCGGCAGGGCGTTCTCCCGCGAAATCTTAAGGCCGTTGTATTCCTTGGGATTGTGCGAGGCCGTAATCATGACGGACGCCTTGAAGCCGTGTTCGGCCGTGGCCCAATAGACCATCGGCGTCGTACAGACGCCCAAATCGCAGACATCCGCGCCCGAATCCTGTATGCCCTGACAGAGATACGCATAGATTTCCGGCGAAGACTGCCGCACGTCCCGTCCCACGAGAATGCGGTTCGTATTCAGGAGTTCGGACAGGAAATACCCGATTTTGTAAACGTCTTCCTTTTGAAAGTCGCGTCCATAGACGCCCCGTATGTCATAAGCCTTGAATGCACCCATCGCTATTCCTCCATGCCCGCCAGCAGTTCCGGTTTCAGACGGCGCGTTTTCTCCACGGCCTGTTCGTAGCGCCATTGGCGTATCTTGCCGTCGTGACCGCTCAACAACACGTCCGGCACGCGCTGGCCGCGGAACTCCTCGGGGCGCGTATATATAGGCGGCGTCAACAGGCCGTCCTGAAACGAATCGCTCAAGGCCGAGGTCTCGTCGTTCAGCACGCCCGGCAAGAGGCGCAACACGGCATCGGTCAGCACGGCCGCCGCCAGTTCGCCGCCCGACAGCACGTAGTCGCCGATGGAAATCTCCTGCGTAAAGAACATTTGCCGCGCCCGCTCGTCAATTCCCTTGTAATGGCCGCAGAATATCAACAGGTTGTCGCAGAGCGAAAGCCGGTTGGCCGTCGGCTGGTCCAAGACCGGCGCGTCGGGCGTCACAAACACTTTTTCGGCATAGCGGCGTTCCCGCTCCAGATGCTCGATGCAGTTGGCGATGGGCTCCACGCCGATGACCATGCCCGCGCCGCCGCCATAGGGATAGTCGTCCACCGAACGGTTTTTGCGCAGGCTGTAGTCCCGCAGATTGTGCAGCACGACTTCCGCCCGCCCCTTGGTCTGCGCCCGGTGCGGTATCGAATAGTTCAAGAAACCCTCGAACATTTCCGGAAACAACGTGACGATATCAATCCGCATGGCGTTGCCTTTTAGCCGTTTTTACGAATCAACTTCATCTTGGCCTCCAACAGGGCGATTTCCTGCTTGGCCTTCTGTATTTTGCGTTCCACTTCGCGGCGCAACACCTCGGCGTTCTTCGATTGGGAGAGGAAGCCGACATTGTTTTCCCACGTATTCAAATCCGCCCGCAGCTGCAACAACTTCTTGGCGGCCGCCTGCACGTCGCGGTCGGTCAACTTGGCCGCGTCCTCCGCCGTCTCCACCTGCGCCATCGTGTCGGCGATGCCCCGACGCGCGCCCTTGAGGTTCTTGTCGGCGAACTTCTCGTCTATGGCCGTGCGGAAAGCTTCGTACAATTTCTCTTTCTCCTTGATGGGCACAAAGCCGATGGCCATCCAACGCCGCTGGATTTCCTGTACGGCCTCCACCAACTGGTCGCGCGTCTCGCAGGCCAAGTTCCGGACTTCTTCAATCAAGCCCTGCTTGGCCGCCATATTCTCCGTTTCGTGCGCTTTCCGTTCGCTGAACTCGCGCTCCTTGCCCTCGAAGAAACGGTCGCAGGCCGCGCGGAAACGTTTCCAAATCTTATCGGCGTGCTTATGCGGCACCGCGCCGGTCTCTTTCCACTGTTTCTGTAACTTCAGCAAATCCTGCGTCGCCGCCTTGTAGTCGGTGCGCTGGTCGGCGATATTCTCCGCCTGCACGCACAAATCCAATTTGAGGTGGTAGTTGTGCATGAGTTCGTCGCGCATCTGCTGGTAAAAGGCCTTCTTTTCGTTGAAGAATTTTTCCATGCCGGCCTTGAAGCGTTCCCAAATCGCGTCGTTGTCCTTTTGGGCGGCGCGGCCGATGCTTTTCCACAGTTCCATATACTCGGCCACCTGCTTCGAAAGCGCCTGCCATGCCTTGCTGTCCTGCGGCTTTTCGGCCAACAGCCCCTCTATCTTCTCGCACAACTCCGTCTTGGCCAACAGGTTCTGCTGCATCTTGGCCGCCATCTCGTCGTAATAGGCCTTGCGCTTTTCGCTGATTTTATCGGAAGCCGCCTTGAACCGCTCCCAAATCTCGTCTTTCATCTCCACGCTCACCTGCCCGATTTCCTTCCAACGCAGGTGCAACGCGTGCAAGGCTTGGGACGCTTTGGCCACCGAATCTTCCAGCAACAGGGCTTCGGCCTGCTCGCACAACTTGGTTTTCTCTTCCAGATTGCGTTTCTGATCCAGCGTGCGCAATTCGTGGTTCATCCGCACCTTGTCGAAGAATTTCTCCACCAGGAAATGGTAGGTCTGCCACAGGTTGTTCGCTTCCTCGCGCGCGATCGGCCGGATTTCCTTCCAAGTCTCGGTCAGGCGGTTGAAAGCGTCGTAGGTCTGTTTCAACGGTTGTTCGGATTCGATGAGCTGCTTGAGGTCTTCCAACAAGGCTTTCTTGCGTTGCAGGTTGTCGGCCATCAGCCGCTCGCGCGCCTCGCGTTCCTTGACGTGTTGCTCCTTGATGAGCCGGCTGACCTTGAAGAACCGTTCCTCCAGTTCATCGGTCAACGGGGCTTGCGCCGCTTCCGCTCCGGCGGCTTCCGCGCCCTCTGCGGGCGTAGCGTCCTCCGTGGCGGCTTCCGCCTGACGTTGCTTCAGTCGGGCTTTCCAAGCCTCCGTCTTTTCCTGATAGGTGGCCCGCAGCAAAGCCACGAGTTCCCGCGAAGCCGCCGAAAGCCCCTCGCCGTACAGTTTTTCCAACCGGGCCACCAAAGCGTCACGGTCCAAACCCGCCACTTCGGCTTTTTCCCCGGCGCTCAGACCGGGCGTATTGCCGGGCTTGTCGGCCGGCTCGGCCTCCACCGTATCCGCCGCCACGCCGGCCGCCACCGCCGCTTCCGCGTCCATCGGCGCCGGTTCTTCGGCCATATTGTCGGCCGCGTCCTCCGCCTGTTCCGCCAAGGCTTCCCGCGCCTGCCGTTCATTGGCCGCTTCCAAAGCCGCCATCTGCTGTTCCAGGCTTTCTTCCGGTTGTTTGTTCGTCAGCTCATCCATAACCGTTGTGATTTTAAGCGTTTATAGGTTATTCCGCCGGTTGCGTCCCGGCCTCGGCCGCGGGCGCGGCGCCGAACACGAGTTCGTCGATGAGGCGCGTGGCACCGGCATACTTGTCAATGATAAACAAGACGTAACGGATATCCACGACGATGGTCCGCTGCAACTGGGTCTCATAGAAGATGTCGCCGCTCATGGCTTCCCAGTTGCCGTCGAACGCCAGACCGATCAACTCGCCGCGCGCGTTGATGACCGGGCTGCCGGAGTTGCCGCCCGTAATGTCGTTCGTGGTCAGGAAGCAGACCACGAGCGTGCTGTCGCCGTAGCGGCCGTAGTCTTTCGCTTCATAGAGCTCTTTCAGACGCGCCGGCACCTGGAAATCGGGATTCGACGGGTCTTCCTTCTGCATGATGCCCTCGATGGTCGTGATGTAATCGTAATGTACGGCGTCGGCCGGGTTGTAGTCCTGCACCGAACCGTAGGAAACGCGCATCGTCAGGTTGGCGTCGGGCGCATAATTCCGGTCGGCGTTCATCTCGCGCACGCCCTTGATGAACAGACGGTCGGCCTTGGCTTTCTTTTCGGCGATACTGCCGTCTACCTTGCTCATGTTTTGGATGAACATATCCATCCAGACATAGAACGGATCCTGCGTCAGTTTCTTCAAATCGGGATTTTTCAAGAAGGCCGTCAGGCGTTCCTGGTCGTTCATCATCGTCTTGGCGAAACCGTCGGCCGCCATGGCCGCATAGTTGCCCTTGTATTTGGCCACCGCCTTGACAAAGGCTTCCGGCTGCTGTTCGGGCGCGATTTCCTTGCTGAAGACCTCGAACATCTTGGCCGTCAACGCCTGGTCCAAAGCCGCGTTGTAATCCTTGAAGAAGCCCGGCAGGTAGGCCAGCACGCGCGTCCGCGCCGCATCCACCGCCTCGGCGTCGTTATCGGCCAAAGCCTGCGCCAAAGCACGCATACGCGTAGCCATTTGGATGACTTCGGGGCCGACCAGAATCGCCTCTACCGTATAAAGGCGCAATTTCAGCGTTTCGTTCTGCAGTTTGTAAAGGGCTTCCATATCGGCCAGCACCGTCGCGTATTCGGGATGCTGCTGCGCGAAAGCCGCGAATTGCTTTTCGATGGCCCGCTTCTTGTCGGCCACCTTGTTGTTCTTCAACTGCTGCCCCTGACCGATGTAGTATTTCCAATAGTTGGCCACCCGCGCGTATTTGGAAGCGTATTGAATGCGCACCACGGGGTCGGCGTCCATAAAGCGGTCGTAAACGGCCAACTTCTCGGTTCTGACCTTGACGATGGCCGGCGCATAGATGTCGATAATCTGATCCACACCCCAAGACGTCATGAAACGCTGCGTCGAACCCGGATAGCCCACCGTCATCGCGAAATCGCCGGGCTGGATGCCCTCGATGCTCATCGGCAAGAAATGCTTGGGCTGATAGGGCACGTTCTCCTCGCTGTATTCGGCGGGCTTACCGTCCGGGCCGCAATACACGCGGAACACCGAAAAGTCGCCGGTATGGCGCGGCCACATCCAGTTGTCGGCATCGGCGCCGAACTTGCCGATGGAATTGGGCGGCGTGCCCACGAGCCGGATATCCTTGAAGATTTCATACACCAACAGATAGAACTCGTTGCCGGCGAAATAGCTCTTGACCATGGCCGTATAATGCGTGCCTTCTTCCGCACGGGCCTTGATACGGGCCGAAATGGCGCGGATGCTGTCCTGGCGTTCCTGTTCGTTCATATCCGTCCGCAGGCCGGCGTTCACCTCTTCGGTCACGTCTTCCATGCGTACGAGGAATTTGACGGTCAGGCCCGGATTCGGCAATTCGTCTTCCAGGCTCTGCGCCCAAAAGCCCTCCGACAGATAGTCGTGTTCCACCGAGCTGTGCGCCTGAATCTGACTGAAACCGCAATGGTGGTTCGTGAACAGCAGGCCGTTGGCCGAAACGATTTCGCCCGTGCAGCCTTCGCCGAATTGCACGATGGCGTCTTTCAGGGAGGAGTGGTTCACGGCATAGATTTCTTCCGCCGTCAACTTGACGCCCAAGCGTTGCATATCGTCCATGTTGAGTTTCTGCAACAACATCGGCAGCCACATGCCTTCATCCGCCTTGACGGCCGCACCGCCCAAAGTCAGGCAGACCGCCAAAAGCCCCGCAAAAAATTTCTTGAAATTCATGGTTCTTTTATCTGTTATTCGTTTATAAATACTGTTCGCCTTTTTCCTTGCCCACGTCTTCCACAAACTGACGGATGCGCTGTTCTTCCGTCCGCTTGCAAATCAGCAGCACGCCGTTATCCTCCACGACGATGCAATCCGTCAGGCCCTGCAACACGACGACCTTGTCGCCTGACACCCGCACGAGATTGCCTTCGCTCTCGTAGGCCAAGGGAGCCGTCCCCACGACGGCGTTCCGTTCGGCGTTCTTGGGCAGGAGTTCGTAGAGCGCATTCCACGAGCCGACGTCCGACCAACCGAAATCGCCCGCCATCACATACACGTTGTCGGCTTTTTCCATCACGCCGTAGTCGATGGAGATATTCCGGCAGCTGACATACGTCTTTTCGATACCCTCGGCTTCCTGCGGCGTATCCAAGGTATCGGCGTAGGCCGCGAACAATTCGTCTATTTCGGGCAGATACTTACGGAAAGCCGCCATAATCGTCGGCAACGACCAAATGAAAATCCCCGCGTTCCAAAGGAACTCGCCGCTTTCGACGAACGAACGCGCCATCTCGTATTCCGGCTTTTCGGTAAAGAGTTTGACTTTCTTGAGCTGCGGGTGCGCGGCATTGGCCGACCGGTCGTCGAACTGGATATAGCCGTAGCCCGTATTCGGATAGGACGGCTTGATGCCCAGCGTCACGAGCCAGGGATTTTGCGTGGCCGCCGCGGCCGCCTCCTGCAAGGCCGAAATGAAGACGTCCTCTTTCTGCACCACATGGTCGGAGGGCGCCACGACAATCGTCGCGTTCGGGTTCCGCTTATGGATTTTGTAATTGGCGTAGGCGATGCAGGGCGCCGTATTCTTGCGGTAGGGCTCGCACAGAATCTGCTCGGGGCGGAGCGCCGGCAACTGTTCGGCCACCAACGCCCGGTAGCGGGCATTCGTCACCACATAGATGTTCTCCACAGGACAGAAAGCCGAGAAACGGTCGTAAGTCTGCTGTATCAAACTCTTGCCCGTTCCCAATATGTCGATGAACTGTTTGGGGCGATCGGTCTTGCTGACCGGCCAAAAGCGGACGCCGACGCCGCCGGCCATAATCACCACGTAATAATCCTTGTTCATATTCCGCGCATTTTCAACACACAACCCGCCATAAATCCTCTCTTGGAATTCACAGCGGGTTGCATGGGTGCATTAAACGCACAAATATACGCCTTTTTAATAAAGTACGCAAGCGGAATCCGCCCGATGTCCGGGCGGCGGAAAACGCGCGGCTAATAGCCCAAAATTTTCAGCATCGACTTGTAACTCTGCTCTTTGGCAAACAGCTTGGTCGTATATTCGCCGTTTTCGTCACGGTCGATGATGATGTGCTTGGGCGCCGGCGTCAGGCAATGCTGCACGCCGCCGTAGCCGCCCAACGACTCCTGATAGGCCCCGGTATGGAAAAAGCCGATATACATGGGCGTCTCGTCCATCTTGGGCAGAAAGACAGCATTGGAATGCGCCTCGGCATTGTAGTAATCCTGACTGTCGCACGTAAGCCCGCCCAGGAAGACACGCTGGTATTCCTTGTCCCAATGATTGACGGCCAACATGATGTAACGCTGGTTGATCCCCCAGGTATCGGGCAGGGTCGTCATGAACGAACTGTCTATCATGTACCAGAGTTCCCGGTCGTTCTGCAGTTTCTGATTGAGGATGGAGAACAACGTGGCGCCGCTTTCCCCCACCGTAAACGATCCGAATTCGGTAAATATATGCGGCTCCGGCACTCCGTGTTGATTACATATCGTCTTTATCTGCGCCACTATCTCTTCCGCCATATACTCGTAATCGTAATCGAAGCCGAGGCTGTTCTTGATGGGAAATCCACCGCCTATATCGATGGAATCCAACGTAGGGCACACTTTCTTCAATTCGCAATACACATTGATACTCTTGGCCAGTTCGTTCCAATAATAGGACGTGTCGCGGATGCCCGTATTGATGAAGAAGTGCAGCATCTTCAACTTGAACTTCTTGCTTTTCGCGATTTTATCCTTGTAGAAATCGACGATGTCGTTGTAGCGGATGCCGAGCCGGGACGTATAGAACTCAAAACGCGGCTCCTCCTCGGAGGCAATCCGGATGCCGACCTGACAGGGCTTGTCCAGCGCCGCCTCCAGCTCCGCCGCCTCGTCCTTGTTGTCCAAAATCGGGATGATGTTCTTGAAGCCGTCCGCCACCATCGCGGCGATATTCTCAATGTATTGCGGACGCTTGAAGCCGTTACATATAATATAGTGTTCCCGGTCTATCAAACCCTGCGCGAACAGTTCCTGCACCAAGTTGATATCGAAAGCGGAAGACGTCTCGATATGCACACCGTTCTTCAGCACTTCCTCCAATACGAACGAGAAATGCGAACTCTTCGTGCAATAGCAATAATGGTAATCGCCCTGATAATCGACCTTGGCCATCGCCACGTTGAACAGACGTTTGGCGCGCTGGATTTGCGAGGTTATCTTCGGAAGATACGTGATTTTAAGCGGGGTGCCGTATTGCTTGATGATATCCATCAACGGCACTTCGTGAAAATAAAGCTCGTTATCCTCCACGCGGAATTCATCCTGCGGAAACTCAAAGGTCTGATCTATCAAATCAGCGTACTTGTTTTTCATTTTTACAATCCAAGCTAATTACATTGACTTTTTTTT
>CAMXAS010000009.1 GCA_947179195.1 uncultured Bacteroidales bacterium | reverse complement strand
AAGGTTTTGCGGCCATTTTCAGCAATTATTTTGTATCTTTGTCTGTTGAGTTAAGCCCTCCGGCTTATCCCGTTAAACATTTTGAACGCCATGTACATCAAAGAAGTCATGTCGGCGGCCGACCGCCGCCTGTTCCACAAATTCCAACGCGACCTTTACCGCGGTGACGACCGCTTTGTCGCGCCCTTGGAATTTCAGGTTGAAAACATCTTTACGCCCAGCAAGAACGAATTTTTCAAACACGGCAGCGCGACGCGCTTCCTGCTGTTTGACGACCAAGACCGCGTGATTGGCCGTGTAGCCGCCTTTATCAATGACAACAAGGCGTTTACGTTTCAACAGCCGACCGGCGGCATGGGCTTTTTCGAATGTATCGAAGACCGGACGGCGGCGTTCCGGCTTATGGACCAAGCCCGCGCCTGGCTGGCCGAACGCGGCATGGAAGCCATGGACGGCCCGATTAACTTCGGCGAAAACGACAATTTCTGGGGCTTGCTCGTGGAGGGTTTCGAGGAATCGTGCTGGGGTATGCCCTACAACCCGCCTTATTACAAGCAATTCTTTGAAGAATACGGCTTCAAGCTCTATTTCGAGCAAGTGACGAATATGCTGGATTTGCGCAAGCCTTTCCCGGAACGCTTTTGGAAAGTGGCCGACTGGGCGCGTTCCAAGCCCGATTTCAGCTACAAGCACGTCACGTTCAAAGACATCGACAAATTCATGCAGGACTTCAAGGAAGTCTATGACGATGCCTGGCAGTTCCACGAGAACTTTACGCCCATCGACCCGCGCACGCTGGCCAAAGAGCTCAAGGAAGGCCGCGGCGTCGTGGACCCGAAGATGATTTGGTTCGCCTATCATCAGGACGAACCGATTGCGTTTTTGGTCATGTTCCCGGACGCCGGTCAGATTTTCAAGCATTTCGACGGCAAGATGAATTGGCTCAACCGTTTGCGTTTCCTCAACATGAAACGTCGCCACATGATGACGCGCACGCGCATTACGATTATGGGCATCAAACCCAAATATCAGCGTTACGGCATTGAATCGGCCATTTTCTATTACCTGAACGAAGTGATGAAGACCAAGCCGTGGTACACGCACATCGAACTGTCGTGGGTCGGCGACTTCAACCCCAAGATGCGGGCCTTGCACGAATCGGTGGGCGCCACGTTCTACCAACGGCACTACACCTACCGCTGCCTGTTCGACCAGACGAAGGATTTCGAACGCTCGTCGGTCATCGCCAAAGATACGAAACAGAAGTATCTGCAAGCCTTGGCTGAAAAGGAAGCGGCGGATCAAACGAAATAGAAACCACAATACCTATATAATATGAAGAACAAGACCTTAGGCCTCCCGTTGCTCTTTGCCGCCGGGATGTGGCTGTTCGCCGCCTGCCAGCCGGGCGACAAGCAAACCGTTGTACTCGGCCCCGACGAAGTGGCGATTCAGAATCAGCGTCTGAGCCCCGAAGCCTTGTGGGCGCTCGGCCGTTTGGGCGAAGTGGCCCCCTCGCCCTCCGGCGAATACGTCGTTTACAGCGTGCGCTATTTCAGCGTCAAGGAAAACAAGGGCAATACCGACCTCTATCTCATGCGGACCGACGGCTCGGACACCCGACGGCTGACCGAAACCGCCGAATCGGAAGGCAATCTGGTATGGGGCGCGGACGACGAAACGCTCTACTTCCTCAAAAACGGCCAAATCTGCGTCATGAACCCGCAGGAAGCCAAGCCTAAAGCCGAAACGGTGTCGAAAGAAAACGACTATATCGAAGGCTTCAGCCTGAGCCCCGACCGCACGCAAATCGCCTATATCAAACAGGTACAGGTCAAACCGCAGGCCGCCGACCTCTATCCCGACCTGCCGCAGACCTCGGGCATGGTCTTTACCGACATGAACTACCGCCACTGGGACGAATGGGTGTTCACGGCGCCGCACATCTTCGTGTCGCCGCTGCAACAGGGCAAGATGACGCCCGGCGACGACATCCTCGCGGGCGAACCCTACGAATCCCCCGTCAAGCCTTTCGGCGGCTGCGAGCAGTTCTGCTGGAGCCCCGACGGTAAGTTCATCGTCTATACGTCGCGCAAACTCACGGGCCTGCAATACGCGCTCTCGACCAATACCGACCTCTACCGCTACGAATTGGCGACGGGTCAGACGCTGAACCTGACCCAAGGCATGAAAGGCTACGATATGAACCCGGCCTTCTCGTCCTCCGGCCGCTATATGGTTTGGGAGAGCATGGAACGCGACGGCTACGAGGCCGACAAAATCCGCCTGGCCCTGATGGATATGAAGAACGGCAACCGTTTTTACCTGACGCCGGATTTCGACCAGAATGTGGAAAGCCTCCGCTGGGCGGACGACAGCAAACTCTATTTCATCAGCAACCATCATGCGTTGTCGCAGATTTATGAAATGGATTTGAGCGGTCTGGAATCCCAAACCGCCGAATCGATGTCGGCGGCCGGCCGCACCTCCGACGGTTTGATTCCGTGTCAGATGCCGGTCAAGATGCTGACCGACGGCACGCACGACTATACCGCCGTCTATCCGGTGTCCGACGAACTGCTGTTGGGCGTCCGTATGTCGATGTCCGCACCCTCGGAAATCTTCGCCATCGACCTGCAGAACCCGGACATCAACGCCAATCAGACCCAAATCAGCCGCATCAATACGGAATTCCTGTCGCAAATCAAGATGGGCCGTGTGGAAGCCCGCTGGATTCCGACCACCGACGGTCAGAAGATGCTGACGTGGGTGATTTTCCCGCCCGACTTCGACGCGTCCAAGACCTACCCCACGCTGCTCTATTGCCAGGGCGGCCCGCAGAGCACGGTCAGCCAGTTCTGGAGCTACCGCTGGAACTTCCAGATTATGGCGGCCAACGACTATATCATCGTGGCGCCCAACCGCCGCGGCTTGCCGGGCTTCGGCCAGGAATGGCTGGAACAGATCAGCGGCGATTACGGCGGACAGAACATGAAGGACTACCTCGCCGCCATCGACGCCGTGAGCAAGGAGCCCTATGTGGATAAAGACAAACTGGGTTGCGTGGGCGCGAGCTACGGCGGCTTCTCGGTGTATTGGCTGGCCGGCCACCACAACAAACGCTTCAAGGCCTTCATCGCCCACGACGGAATGTTCAACCTGCCGCAACAGTCGCTGGAAACCGAAGAACTTTGGTTTACGAACTGGGACTTGGGCGGCGCGTACTGGGATAAAGACAACGCGACGGCCCAGCGCTCGTTCGCTACCTCCCCCCACCTGTTCATCGACCAGTGGGATACGCCCATCCTCATCATCCACGGCGAGAAAGACTACCGCATCGTGGCCTCCCAGGGCATGGCCGCCTTCAACGCCGCCCTTATGCGCGGCATCCCGGCCGAACTCCTGATTTATCCGGACGAAAACCACTGGGTATTGCGGCCGCAGAACGGCATCCTGTGGCAGAGACGCTTCTTCCGCTTCCTCGACCGCCATGTGAAAGGCCTGCCGGAAAAAGACCTGCAAACCCTGCACCATGCCGAAGAGACGTTCGCGATAGACGGCGGCGGGCTCACGGTCAAGGCCGCCAAGCCCTCCGGCAAGGAACAGAATACGGAAACCCAAGTGGCGCAATAAGCCATGTTGCCAAAAGCGACACAGACAACGGAAAAGAGGGTCGGACTGCCGGCCCTCTTTTTCTCTTTTCTGAAAACCGGCACGTTCACGTTCGGCGGCGGCTACGCCATGCTCTCGCTCCTGCAACGCGAACTGGTGGAACGCAAACGCTATCTGAGCGAGGCCGACTTTTGGGAGACGGTTACGCTCGTGCAAAGCCTGCCGGGGGTCTTGGTGTTCAATACGGCCCTCTATACGGGCTACAAGGTGCGCGGGCTCAAAGGCTCACTCTCGGCCTGCGCCGGCGCCATCCTCCCCTCCATCGTCATCATCCTGCTGATTGCCACGGTGTTCGCGCCCTATTGGCAGCATCCGGCCCTCGTGCGGATTTTCAACGGCATCCGCCCCTGCGTCGTGGCCTTGCTCTTTGCGCCGGCCATTCAGATGGCGCGCGTCACCGGTTTGAAAATAAAGAACATCCTGATTGCCTTGGCCGCCATCCTCTGCATCACGGTCTTGCGGTTCTCGCCGATATGGGTGCTGTTGGCCGTCGGTCTCGGCAGCGGCCTGACGGCGTATTACCGCGCGCACAGGAATAAATCCGACACGCCATGATATTCCTGCAACTCTGCTATACGTTCTTTAAAATAGGCCTGTTCGGCTTCGGCGGCGGCTACGCCATGCTCTCGCTCATCGAACACGAGGTCGTGCACCGTTACGGCTGGCTGTCGGCCTCGCGCTTCGCCGACCTCATTGCCGTTTCCCAAATGACGCCGGGGGCCATCAGCATCAACTGCGCCACCTATGTGGGCTACGAAGCCGTCCTGCAAGCCGGCTATCCGGTGTTCGTCGCCATTTTGGGCTCCATCCTCACGAGCCTCGCGCTCTGCGCGCCGTCTTTGGCGCTGATGATTTTGGTGTTGAAATTCCTGTTCGACCCGCAACGCCGCGCCCGCCTGCCCTATCTGCAACCCGTGCTCGACGGGCTGAAGCCGGCCGTCGTCGGCCTGATTTTCTCCTCGGCCCTGCTGTTGCTCAACCCGCAGAACTTTATCGACTGGCGCAGCGGCCTGATTTGCATCGTGGCCCTGGCGGCCGTCCTCTCCAAGAAAATCTCCCCGGTCTATCTGATTCTGCTCTCCGGCCTGGCCGGTTACCTGCTGTACTGATAACCCATCTGACGGATACAAAAAAGGGAGACCGTATCGGCCTCCCTTTTTCTTTATCGTCCGTCGATGACGATTAGAAGTACATCGCGCGGTTGTCCTTGATGCCGTAGTCTTCGCCCAAAGCCGCCCGCACGAGGTTGAACGTGCGCTGCTGGAACGACTGCATCATCTGGAAACGAATCATATCGGGATTGCCTTCCCCTACGGTCAGGCCTTCCGAAGCCAATACGTAAACGCCGCTGTTGCCCTTGACCGGCTTCGACAGCTGGCCTTCCTTCAAACCGAACAGCGTACCGATCAGGGCCGGTTCGTAACCGCGCGCGCCGAACGCATAGCCGTTGAACGTCACGTTCTCGGCTTGGTCAGCCGTTACGCCCCAGGCTTCGGCCACCTGCGCCACGCTCGTCTTGCCTTCCGCGGTCTTGGCCTTTTCCATAAGGCGGTCGGCCTTTACGTCGCGCTTGATACGGTATTCGAGCTGCGGCATTTCCTTCAGTTCGGACAACGGCATATAACCTTCCTTATGGCGTTTCTTCAACGTAGCCACCACGTAACGGTTTTCCATTTCAAACACTTCCTGCGCCACGTCGCCGGCTTTGTTATCCTTATTATAAGCCCAACGCACGATTTCACGCGCATTGGTCAGGCCGGGCATCTGGTCGGCCAGTTCATCCACCCGCGTGGCCGTCCGCACGCGCATACCGTTCTGACGCGCCACCGAGTCGAAATCGGCGCCGCTCTTGCACTGCGACAGGAAGCGGCTGGCCTGCGCATACACGTCCTTGGCCGTCTCGATGCTGGGTTCCACCGGCATCGAAATCACGCAGGCCAACACTTTCTTGACCGGCGCGGTCTTGTCTATGATACGCAATACATGGAAGCCGAATGCCGTTTCCACAACCGTGATGTCGCCCACGCGTCCATCGATCAAGGCCTGGTTGAACGGCTTGACGAACGTACCGTCTTTCTGCCAACCCAAATCGCCGCCGTTCTGCGCCGCGCTGCGGTCGTCGGAGAACGCCGCCGCCAATTCGGCCAAACGGTCGGGGGCGGCCTGCAGGACTTGTTTCAAACTATCGGCCAACGCACGCGCCGCGTCACGGTCGCGACGGTTCTGCACGCTCTGACCGAATCCAATCAAGATATGGGCGGCGTGCAACGAGTCGGAGCGCATCTGCACGTCCATCAATTTGGCCATCTGATACGCCTTCAGCACGCGGCGCGGCGCGAAGCTCGTGCCGGGTTGGGCGTTGAACAGCAACGAATCCCAGCCGGGTTCCACTTCCGAGCGCGTCTTGTAAACGCTGTCGAAGCGGTCGGCGGAAACCGTCATGACGAAATCGGGAATATCCTCTTCGGTCTGCAATTCGGCGAACACCTCGGCCGCATTGCGTTCGATGTCGGCGATGTCGGCCGCGGTCGGCATCACGTCCCAGCTGACATAATCGATATCCACGGACGCCTTCTCCTGTTTGAGGGTATGCTTGTTCTCCTCATAGAAACGACGGTAGTCGGCATCGGTCAGCGTGATGTCGTTGTCCGAAATCTCGCTGTAAGGCAGGCAGGCGAAACCGGCCGTCGCCTGGTCGGCACGCAAGTGCGCGAGTTCGGCGGCGAAAGCCGTCGGCACATAGAAACCCTGCGCCACCATGAAATAATATTTCTCTTTCAGACGTTCTTCCTTGACGATGCGTTCCACCTCGCTCAACACCTGACGGTCTTCGGGCGGAAGTTGGTCGAAATTGGAAATAAGCATCATGACTTGCGAACGGTCGTATTCGCCCGTGGCCGGATTGCCGAAATACTGATACAGAATCGGGCTGATGTGTTCGCCGTAATACATATCGTTCATTTCGGCGGGCGTTACCTGCAGCCCCATGCGGTCGCAGGCCTTCTGCATCAAAATACCCGTCACGATACGTTCCCAGGCCATATTGCGGATTTGCGTCAAATCCTCCGGCGTGAGGTTCACGTCGGCCCCCTGCGCGTTGCGGTACTGTTCCGTTATTTGACTAACGTGCTGGTCAAACGTCGCATAGGTTACTTTTTCGCCCCCCACTTCCGCGATAAACGGGGCCCGGTTCCGCCGGTTGCCCAAACCGTCTTGCACGACGAAACCGATGATCGCGATACCGATCGCCGCCACAATCAGGCCGGAATGTTTTCTGATTTTGCTGATAACAGCCATATTCTTTGTTGTTTAATTTTAAAAATCCTTTTAAACGCAATAACGGGCAAATTTACGAAAAATTATCAATAAATACATATATTTGCCGTATGAATTTAAGCGACAAACTGAGCCACCCCGTTTTCAAACGCCTCAGCGAAACGGCTGAACGTGAAAACATCGAGATTTACGTCATCGGCGGCTACGTGCGCGACCTGTTGCTCAACCGCCCCTCGCCCGACATCGACTGCGTGGTGGTGGGCAACGGCCTGGACTTCGCCCGCAAGGTCAGCGCCCATATCGCCGAAACGGAGGGCAACCGCCCCACGGTGACCGAATTCAAGAACTTCGGCACGGCGCGTTTCAAATACCGTGACACCGAAATCGAAATCGTGGGCGCGCGCAAGGAATCCTACCGCCGCGACTCGCGCAAACCGATTGTGGAAGACGGCACGCTGGAAGACGACCAAAAGCGGCGCGACTTCACGATAAACGCTTTAGCCATCAGTTTAAATAAAGACCGTTACGGCACTGTGGTTGACCCGTTTAACGGTTTACAAGACTTGCAGGACGGATTGCTGCGGACGCCGCTCGACCCCGACATCACATTCAGCGACGACCCGCTGCGTATGCTGCGCGCCGTGCGCTTCGCCACCCAACTTTACTTCGACATCGACGCCGATACGTTCGAAGCCATCCGCCGCAACGCCTACCGCGTGGAAATCCTTTCGGCCGAACGCATCACCGAGGAATGGAACAAAATCATGCTCGCGCCGCAACCGTCCTACGGCTTCAAACTATTGGACGCGGCCGGCCTGCTCCCGCGCCTGTTCCCCGAGATGGACGCGCTCAAAGGCGTGGAGAAACGCGGCAATAAAAGCCACAAAGACAATTTCGAACATACGTTGGGCGTACTCGACCACGTGGCCTACGCCTCCGGCGACCTTTGGCTGCGCTGGGCCGCCCTGCTCCACGACATCGCCAAGCCGCGCACCAAGCGGTTCGACCCCGTGCAGGGCTGGACGTTCCGCGGGCACGAAGCCCTCGGCGCAAAATGGGTGCCCGGCATCTTCCGCCGCTTCAAACTGCCTTTGGGCGAACCGATGAAATTCGTCCAGAAGCTCGTCGCGCTGCACCTGCGCCCGATCGCGCTCGTGGAAGACGAAGTGACCGACTCGGCCGTCCGCCGCCTGCTGTTCGAGGCCGGCGAGGACACCGAAGCCCTGATGACGCTCTGCAAGGCCGACATCACGTCCAAGATTCCCGAAAAAGTCAAACGGTTCAAACAGAATTTCGAACTCGTGGAACAGAAGATGCGGGAAATAGAGGAAAAGGACCGCATCCGCAACTTCCAACCGCCCGTGAGCGGCAACGACATCATGGACTATTTCCAAATCCCGCCCTGCCACGAAGTGGGCGAAATCAAGAACCGCATCAAGGACGCGATTCTCGACGGCCTCATCCCCAACGAACGGAAGGCGGCCTGGGCGTTCATGCTCAAGACCGCCGAAGAACTCGGCATCAAAAAAGCCTGACGATGAAGACGCTATGGGTTTTGGAAGGCCCGACGGCCGTGGGCAAGACGGCTTTGGCCATCGCTTGGGCGCAACGCCTCGGCACGGAGATTATCTCGGCCGACTCGCGGCAGGTCTATCGCGAACTGCGCATCGGCGTGGCGCGCCCCGAGCCGGAAGAACTGGCCGCCGCCGTGCATCGGCTCATCGCCCACCGGAGCATCCACGACTATTACAGCGTCTCCCATTACGAGAAAGAAGCCCTGCAAGCCATCGCCACCGGTTTCGAGACACACGACGACCTCGTGCTGACGGGCGGTTCGGGCCTCTATGTCCAGGCCGTCTGCGAAGGCCTGGACGACTTGCCGGACGCCGACCCCAAGCTCCGCGCGCAGCTGATCGAGCTCTACGAGACACAAGGCATAGAGGGCTTGCGGCAGGCCTTGCGCATCGCCGACCCCGCCTTCTACCGCCAAGCCGACCTCTGCAACCCCGTGCGGCTGCGGCGCGCGTTGGAAGTCTGCTACCTGACGGGCCAACCCTACTCCTCTTTCCGCAAGAAAGCCGCCGCCGAACGCCCGTTCGCCATCAAGCGTTACGCGCTGAACCGGCCGCGCGCGGAGCTCTACGACCGCATCAACCGCCGCGTGGACCTCATGCTGACGGCAGGTTTGGAGGAAGAAGCCCGCGCGCTCTATCCGCATAAAGACCTGCCGGCCTTGCAGACGGTGGGTTACCGCGAATGGTTCGCCTATTTCGACGGCAACATCGACCGCGAGACCGCCATCGAACTCATCAAAATGAACAGCCGCCGCTATGCCAAACGGCAAATCACGTGGCTCAAACACCAAACCGCCTGCCATTGGCTTTCGCCCGAAGACGGCGACGGCCTGCCGCAAGACACCGCCGGCGAAAACGCATAACCCCATGTTTTTACACGAACACTGCATTTCGGGCCCGATTCAGAGCCGCCGCCTCGGCACCTCCCTGGGGGTCAACCTGTTGCCCTGCACCCACAAAATCTGCAACTACAACTGCGTCTATTGCGAATGCGGGCTGAACCGGCCCGACGAGGAGGAAATCCGAAGCCTGCCCACGCCGCAGCAGATAGAGGCGGCCTTGGACGAACGGCTGCGCGCGCTCAAAGCGGAAGGACGCCCCCTGCATTCCATCACGTTCTCGGGCAATGGTGAACCGACGCTGCACCCGCAATTCGAAACCATCATGGACATCGTATGCGCGTTGCGCCAACGCCATACGCCGCATACGCCCGTGTCGGTCATATCCAACGCCAGCCGGCTCGGCCTGCCGGAAATCCGCCGCGCCATCGGCCGCGCCGACAAGCGCATCCTCAAGTTGGACGCCGGCACCCCCGGCCTCTACGGCCGCATCAACGGCCTACGGCTCGCCGACCCCACGCTGCCGATCGGCGAGGTGGCGGGGCGGCGTGAAACGCCGACGGCCGCGGAAATCACGGCCGCCTATACGCAACTCATCGAGAACCTGCACGGCCTGCCCTATCCGTTTACGTTGCAGACGCTGTTCTTCCGCGGCCGTGCCGGCGGCGCGCCCATCGACAACACGACCGGCGACGAACTCGCCGCCTATATCCGGCAGGTGCTTTACGTGCAGCCCGCCGACCTGATGATTTACGGCCTGGACCGCGAGACGCCCGAAAAGGAATTGCAGAAGCTGACCGAGGCCGAGTTGGCCGACTTGGCGCACCGGCTGCGCGCCGCCGGCACCCCGCCCGTCCAATACTACTATTGAGTATGTCTATCACCGAATACCCCGCCGACGTCTATGCCGACGTCATCCGGGCGTTGAACGGCAACGACCGCGTGTTCGACGCCCTGCTGGAAACCCGTCCCGAATGGGCGGCCTTCGTCAACGCCGTCAAGGGCGACCGCGAAGCCGTGCTGTGGCTGTTGCGCTACCGTTTTTCGGAACTGGGCGTCATGGCCAACGCGCTGAACGACGAGCCGAAGGCCGCCGAATGGCTCCAAGCCCAAACCGACCCGTTCCTGTTTCTATTCTTCCGCGCGGCCAAAGGCGAACCCGACGGGCTGTCGTTTTTGGAACAGACACGCTACAAGACGTTCCTGCCGTTGGCCAAAGCCATCCGTCAGGCCCGCAAAATCCGGATTAAAAACGAAACGTTTTGGTATCGCGTCTTCTAAGACGGGATTAACGCGCGAACCATTTCTGAGACAGAAAGGCGCAGACATAGCAGAGCAACGCGCTGCCGAGCATGATGCCGAAGGTGGTGAAATCCCAAAGTTGAAAAGCGTCCAACGCGAAAAAGACGATGTGGTAACTCAGAATGACCATGGCCGCATAGGCGGAGAAATCGGGCAAGCCCATGCGCGAGAGCGTCGGCGTAACGGTTTCCGTTTCCGCCTCCCGGCCGTAACGTTCGTTGAAGCGCGTATAGAGTTCGCGCACGAAGGCCGCCGTCGTGGCCGCCGCCGCGTGCATGCCCCAGGTGCCCGTCAGCGTATCCACGCACAGACCGCACAGGAAACCGAACAGCAGGCCCAGCCAGGCCCGCATGCCGAACGGCAGGAACAGGATGAACAGCACCGACACGAACAGTTGCAGGTGCAGGGGCAACGGGATATGCGAAATCACCAGGCCCTGCAACAGCACCAAGAAGATGAAGCGTATTATATTTTTTCCTACCAACGTCCGCATCGCGTTCCTTTCTATTCCTCCGTTTCTTCCGCCACCTGACGGAGCGGCCATACGGCCATATCGCCCGTCATCAGGCTATCCAATTCCATACGGTCCAAATTCTTGACGACATACACCCGGTCCAAGGCTTTGAAGTCCCGCACCAGCCGCACGCTCAGACGCTGGAACTCGTCGCCCGGCTTGGACAGCACGTCCACGACGCGCCCCACCTCGATGCCGGCCGGGAAAAAGAGCGAATAACCGCTCGTCACCACCTTCTCGCCCTTGCGCACGACGACGTGCGACGGAATCTCGTCCATCTCGACCATATCGGACGCGCGGCCGTCCCAATACAGGGAACCGCTGTAGGCTTCCGAACTCAGACGCACGCTCACCTTGCTTTGGCTGTGCAATATCGACAGCACCGACGCGAAATGCGAGGAAACGTCCTTGACGATACCGACGATGCCCTGCGGCGCGATGACGGCCATGCCCGGGAACACCCCGTCCCGGCTGCCGACGTTCAGCAACAGGTAGTTGTTCTTCAAGTCAACCGAATTGTAAAGGATTTGCGCGGGCAGATACGTATAGAGCTGACGGTAAAGACTGTCGTTGACCACCGTGTCGGCCTCGGCGACCGGCACGTGCGACATCGCGATCAAGGCGCGCAACTCGGCGTTCTCGGCCTGCAAGGCCGCGTTGGTCTTGCGCAGGTAAAACAATTGACGGATGCGTTGCGTGGAGGCGTTCATGCCGCCCTGCAGTTCCAGACCGAAACCGTGTACCATGCTCTGCTGGTAATCATGATGCCGGAAGAAGAGCTGCAGGGAAACAAGCATCAATACGACAAACAGCCCGATATAGGCGTGCCGCTTGATTATTTGCCAAAACGCATTCAATGTTATTTAATCAAAAACGTGAATTTGTCGAAATTCTTGAGCGCGATACCCGTTCCGCGCGCCACGGCCCGCAACGGATCTTCGGCCAGATGTACCGGCAACTTGGTCTTGATGGCCAGACGCTTGTCCAAGCCACGCAACAGACTGCCGCCACCCGCCAGATAGATACCGGTCTTGAAAATATCGGCCGACAGTTCGGGCGGCGTCATTTCCAACGCGTTCAATACCGCCGCCTCAATCTTGAGGATGGAGCGGTCGAGCGCATGCGCGATTTCGGTATAGTTGACGATGATTTCCTTGGGAATCCCCGTCAGCAGGTCACGCCCCTGTACGGCATATTCTTCGGGCGGCGTCTCCAGTTCCGGCATGGCCGCACCCACCTCTATCTTGATGCGTTCGGCCGTCGAGTCGCCGATGCTGATGTTGTGGCGCGCCCGCATATAGTCCTTGATGTCCTGGTTGAAGTCGTCGCCGGCGATTTTAATCGACTTGTTGCTGACGATACCGCCCAGCGCGATAACGGCGATTTCACTCGTACCGCCGCCTATATCCACAATCATGTTGCCGTGGGGTTCAAGCACGTTCAGGCCAATCCCGATGGCGGCCGCCATCGGCTCGTGAATCAGACGCACTTCCCGCGCGCCCGACTGCTCGGCCGAGTCGCGCACGGCGCGTTCCTCCACCTCCGTGATACCGGACGGAATACAAATCACCATCTTGAGCGCCGGCGGAAACAGGCTTTTCTTGACCGGCACTTTCTTAATCAGTTCCCGCATCATGCTTTCCGTCGCCTGGAAGTCGGCGATAACCCCGTCTTTCATCGGGCGGATCGTCTTGATGTGTTCAGGGGTCTTGCCCTGCATGAGCATGGCGTGCTTGCCGACGGCCAACACCTTGCCCGTCGAGCGTTCCAGCGCGATGATGGACGGTTCGTCCACCACCACTTTGTCGTTATACATGATAATCGTGTTGGCCGTTCCGAGGTCAATCGCGATTTCACGCGTCATAAAAGAGAACAGACTCATTTATAGACAATATTAATCTTTTAACAATCATGGCGTTTGTGTAAAAAACGTACACAGAACACCTTTTGTGCAAAGATAGCTTTTATAAAGCACATTTACAAGCTACAAGTAAAAAAAGACCGCCACCCTCTCGAAAAGGATGGCGGTCCGCTCTAAAAAAACGTAGTGCGCTTAGTGTCTGAAATGGCGCAAGCCCGTAAAGACCATTTTGAGGCCGTGCTCGTCGCAATACTGAATCGACTCCTGGTCGCGCACCGAGCCGCCGGGCTGGATGAACGCCTCTATGCCGTTCTGCGAAGCGATTTCCACACAGTCGCTGAACGGGAAGAACGCATCGGAGGCCAGGACGGCGTCTTTGAGTTCGAAGCCGAAGCGGCGCGCCTTTTCGATGGCCTGCTTGAGCGAATCCACACGCGAGGTCTGCCCTACGCCGGCCGCCAGCAGTTGCCCGTCCTTGGCGATGACAATCGCGTTCGACTTGCAGTGCTTGACCAAAATGTTGGCGAAATGCAGGTCGCGCAGTTCCTTTTCGGAGGGCTGCGCCTTGGTGACGACCTTATTGCCGGCGGCTTCGTCCACGCGCGTATCGCGTTCCTGAACGAGATAGCCGTTCACGCACGAACGCAACACATGGGACGGCAAGCGGTACGAAGGCGCTTGCAGGATGACGCGGTTTTTCTTACCTTGCAGCAGTTGCAGGGCC
Organism: uncultured Bacteroidales bacterium; assembly: GCA_947179195.1. Lineage (GTDB taxonomy): Bacteria > Bacteroidota > Bacteroidia > Bacteroidales > P3 > CAMXAS01. The sequence goes on along the minus strand of CAMXAS010000009.1, from coordinate 6,667 downwards.
TCGGGCGCATAGCCCGGCGCGATGAGCACCTCGATGAACAGGCTGTTCATGGCCGTGGCCGTGGGCAGGTCTATCGGGGCATTGCTGACCACGACGCCGCCGAAAGCGGAAACCGGGTCGCAGGCCAAAGCCGCCTCGTAGGCTTCCTGCAAGGTGGGACGGCAGGCGAAACCACAAGGGTTGCTGTGCTTGATGATGGCCACCGCATACGGGGCGGCCGGCGCGTCCTGCGGACGCGCGAACTCGCCGATGAGTTCGAAAGCCGCATGGATGTCCAATAAGTTATTGTAGGAGATTTCCTTGCCGTGGAGTTGCGTGAACGCCTCCGACAGACGGCCCTTGAAAAAGCCCTTCTGGTGCGGGTTCTCGCCGTAGCGGAGCGGGGTTTGCTCAGCCGGCCAAGGCAAATCGGCGGGTTCCGCCGCGCCCTGCGCGGCTCCGGCCGCCCCGTAGCGGTTCAGCATCCACCGCGAAATCAGGCCGTCGTAGGCCGATGTCTCGGCAATGGCCTCGGCCGCGGCGGCCGCCCGCTGTTCCAGCGTCGTCCCGCCCTGACGGCGCAACAACTCGGCCGTCTTGGCGTAAGCCTTGCTCGAGGGCACGATGAGCACGTCTTTGAAATTCTTGGCGGCCGCCCGGATCAACGAAACGCCGCCTATGTCGATTTTCTCGATGATGTCCGCCTCCGTACCGCCGTCGGCCACCGTCTGCGCGAACGGATAGAGGTCCACGACCACCATGTCGATTTCCGGCATACCGTACTGCTGCATTTCGGCCATGTCCTGCGCCTCTTCGCGCCGGCCGAGGATGCCGCCGAACACCATCGGGTGCAACGTCTTGACGCGGCCGCCCAAAATGGAGGGATAGGTCGTCAACGATTCCACCGTACTTACGTCCATCCCCTTGTCCAGCAGATACTTGTACGTACCGCCCGTCGAATAGATATGCGTGCCGTTCGCCTTCAAGGCCTCCAGCAACTCGTCCAGACCTTCCTTGTGAAACACCGAAATCAGTGCGTGCTTAACCTTTTTAATCATTTTGCATGAAGATTTAGTGACCGCAAAGATAGTTAAAATGTGGCTTCGTTAAAAAGTCCGCCGGAAATATTATGAACACGTTTTGAACGTTGTCCCGCCGCCGGTTACCCGTCAACCCTTTTGGTTTTTCGAAATCTTATGTTACCTTTGAACATTCAAAACCGCGTTTCAAACCCCAACGATCATGCCGGCGAGCCCCCACCTCCATGTGGTCAGTTTCCAGGTGCCGTTTCCGCCCACCTACGGCGGCATCATCGATGTCTATTACAAACTGCGGGCGCTGAAAGCCGCCGGCTGCCGGCTCACGCTGCATACGTACCGATACCGTTGCGCCGAGGCGCCGGAACTGGCCGCCGTGGCCGACCGCGTGTTGTACTACGAACGCGCCACCGGCCCCGCCTCCCTGCTTTCCGCCCTGCCCTATATCGTTTACAGCCGCCGGAACCCGCGTCTCATCGAAGCCCTGACGGCCGACGACGCCCCCATCCTGTTCGAAGGCCTGCACACCTGCTTTTTCCTGAACCATCCGGCCTTGCGCGACCGCTTCAAAATCGTACGCGCCCACAACATCGAACACGCCTACTATAACGAATTGGCCAAAGCGGCCCCCGTCGGCTACCGACACGCCTACTACCGTCTGGAGGCGGCCAAACTCCGCCGCTACGAACCGCAGTTGCGCCATGCCGACGCCCTGCTCGCCATTACGCCGGATGACCGCGATTATTTCCGCAAACAGTACCCCGGCCTCCGCACCGAATGGGTGCCCTGCTTCTACGATGACCGCCGCCCGGAGGCCACGGCCCAAGCCACCGAACCCTACGTTCTCTACCACGCCAACCTCTCCGTCGCCGAAAACGTGCGGGCCGCCGTGTTCCTGCTGGATGAAATCGTACCGCGCCTCAGCCCGGACACGCGGGTGGTCTTGGCCGGCAAGGCACCGGCCGAAGTGCTGAAACGTAAGGCCGCCCCATGGCCGAACGTCCGCCTCGTGGCCGACCCCGACCAGCCGACGATGGACCGCCTGATTGCCGAAGCGCGCGTAAACGTCCTGCTGACGTTCCAAAGCACGGGCATCAAGCTCAAACTCCTCCATGCGCTTGCCAAAGGCCGCGGCCATTGCCTTGTCAACACCCCCATGCTGACCGACCGCGCGCTGGCGCCGCTCTGCACCGTGGCCGATACGCCCGACGAACTCTCTTCCGCCATCCGCCGGCTGCTGGCCGACACGCCCGACGGAGAGGCATTCGACGCCCGCACCGCCTACCTCCGCACCCACTACGACCCGGCCGCGAACGCGCGCCGTATCCTGGAGTTGTTGCCTTGATTTGCATCCCCGCCCGATTTACGCTATATTTGCAGAAACCAAAACGTATGGGTATGCATAGAATCCTCGCCCTGACAGGCTTGGCCTGCGCACTCCTGCTCGGCATGGCGTCCTGCCACCCGCAGACGGATAAAAAGACGGAGAAAAAAGCCGCCGTCAAACAGAGCCTGCCCGGTTCGGGCGGCAAGACCTGTGAAATCATCGTCGTCTGCCCCAAAGCCTATTACGAGAATCTGTTCCGCGACAGCCTGCAACAGTGGTTTATGGAACCGCAACCGCTCCTGAATCAGGCCGAACCGCGCTTCACGCTGGCCAACATCCAGCCCGAAGCGTTCAAGGATAACCCGATGTTCATGCACCACCGCAACATCCTCGGCATAGAGGTGGATGCCGCGCTCGAACAGCCCTCGGTGGAAATGAGCGCCAACCGGTGGGCCATCCCGCAGGTCGTGTTTTGGTTCAAGGTGAAGAACAGCGGCCAGTTCGACTCGCTGTTCAGCCGCTACAAGGACTTCATCCGGCATAATATCTACGAAAGGGAATACGAACGCATCCAACGGGTGTTCAAAAAAAGCGAGAACATCGACCTGAGCCGCAACCTTGAAAAGCACTACGGTTTTTCGCTCGTCTTTCCGGAGGGTTTCGAATTCGCTTCGATGCGGAAGGATTTCGCCTGGATACGTAAGGAAAGCAAATACGCGGGACAAGGCATCGTGTTCCAGATTTACCCCTATACCGATGCCGGAACGTTTACGTTACCGCACATCCTGAAAAAACGTAACGAAATGGTTGCCAATATTCCAGGTCCGCTCGACGGTTCGTATATGACCACCGAGACCGGCTATCCGGACGTTTATCCCGAAAGCCGCCCGATTCAAATCGACGGCCGCTACGCCGTAGAGACGAGGGGGCTTTGGAAACTGAAGGGTGACTTCATGGGCGGACCGTTCGTAAACTACGTTTTGGTGGATACGGCGCAGAACCGCGTCCTGATGATGGACGCCTACCTGTACTCGCCGCGCAAGCCGAAGCGCGACCTGTTGATACAGATGGAGGCCATCGCGCGCGGGCTTAAATTCTTGCAAACGGATAATAAGGATAATATAAAGTAGTATGGTCGTGATTGGCATTACCGGCACGTTGGGCGCCGGCAAGGGTACGGTGGTGGATTATATCGTATCGCATCTGCAGTTCAAACACTTCTCCGTGCGCGACTTCCTGACGGCGGAGATTCAGAAAAACGGGTTGGCCGTGAACCGCGACAGCATGACGGAGACCGCCAACCGGCTACGGGCCGGACACGGCGCGTCGTATATCGTCGATCAGCTGTTCGAACAAGCCGTGGCCGGCGGACAGAACGCCATCATCGAAAGCATACGCGCCACGGCCGAGGTGGAGGCCCTGCGGAAAAAGGCCGAAGCCGACCCGAACCGCCGCTTCCTGCTCCTGTCGGTGGACGCGCCGATAGACACGCGCTACCGCCGTATCAGCGAACGCGGCTCGGCCACCGACCACGTGGATTTCGACACGTTCAAGGCCAATGAGGCGCGCGAGATGAACAACGCCGACCCCACCAAACAGAACCTGTCCGCCTGCATGGCCATGGCCGACGCCAAGTTGGACAACAGCGGCAGCCTCGCCTACCTGCACGCGCAAATCGAACAGGTACTGGCCGCCTACAAGCCGCGCCCCGACTGGGACGAATATTTCATGGGGCTGTGCCACAGTGTGGCGCAACGCGCCACATGCAACCGCGGCAAGAGCGGCTGCGTCATCGTCAAAGACAAGCAGATTCTCGTAACGGGTTACGTGGGCTCCCCCGCCCACCTGCCGCACTGCGACGAGGTCGGCCACCTGTTCAAACAGATGGTGCATGAGGACGGCCATACGTCAACGCACTGCGTCCGTACCGTCCACGCCGAGCAGAACGCGATTTGCCAGGCGGCCAAGCGCGGCATCGCCCTGGAGGGCGCGACGCTCTACTGCACGATGACCCCCTGCCGCACCTGCGCCATGCTCATCATCAACTGCGGCATCCGGGACGTGATTTGCGAATACCGCTACCATGCCGGCGCCGAGTCGGAGGAGATGTTCCGCATCGCCGGCGTTTCGATACGTTATTTCCATGACGAAGTCCTGCAATATAAGAACCAATAGCGAAGCCGACCTCCGGCGAAGCTCCTACCGCGCGCTGTGCGGCAGCCCCCAAGGGCTTGACATTCCGCTGTTCGCACAGGCCTGGTGGCTGGATACGGCCTGCCCGGAGGCCTGGACGGTGCTGACCGTGCCCGAAGCGCCGGAATGGACGGCCGCCATGCCCGTGCATACGCCCTACGGTAATACGGTACAGCTTCCGCGGTTTACCCAGCATACTTTCATTTGGCTATCACCTGACAATCAGACAAAAGAGCATAAAATCCTGACCGATTTGGCCGCGGCCTTGAGCCGTTACCGCTACGTTTCTCTGCAATTTCCGACCCGACAGCGGCAGGCACTGCCGTTTTACTGGCGCGGCTTGGATTTGCACCTCCGCTATTCCTACCGTTTGGAGAACCTGCGGGCTTGGCGGCAACCAGGCGATGCGGCGGCCGTGGAAACGGCCCTGCGGGCGGGCATGGGCCGGGACAGCCGGCGGCGCCTCCATTTGGCCGAGGAGGCCGGCATCACGGTAAAGCCTTGTTCAACAACGGATTTCTGCCGGCTGTACCGGCAGACCTTTGCCGCCCGTGGACGCCATACGTCCGAAGCGGAAACCGCCTGCCTGACGCGGCTCATCGAGGCCGCTTGCCAAAGGCGGCAAGGTCTGCTGTGGGGCGGCTACGCCCCCGACGGACAGCTGCTGTCGGCAGCCTTTGTGGCCTGGCAGGGCGACACGGCCTACTACGTGGCCGGGGGTAGCCTGCGGCAAAAGCCGCCCTACGCCCATGCCCAGACGCTCGTGTTGTTCAAGGCCATCGCGCATTGCGCCGGCTTCTGCGACGTATTCGATTTCGAAGGTTCGATGATAGAAGGCATCGCGCAATTCTTCCAAGGATTCGGCGCGACACCCCACCCCTATATCGCGCTCCGGGGCCGCCGCCCCGGCCTTGGCAAACGGGCCTGGCGCAAACTAAGCGGCTTGCTCTCCCTTAGGGCGAACCGACCGCTCAAACCGTAGTCCCCATGGAAGAAACCGTACGCTATACCCTTTCGTTTCTGTTGCGGGACGACCCGTTTTACCTCGACCGCATCGGCTATACGGCCGACGAGACCGAATGGCCGCGTTATACGCTCGTTATCAAGCCCTCCGACTTTTTTCAGGCCGACTACGGCACGGCCCGCAGCCTGCCGCCGGCGCAGCCCGCCCTATTGGACGGGCTGCCCGTGCCATTCGGTGAAAACCGTATGGCACGGTACGCGCACGCCCATGGCGAGACCTTGGTCCTGCACGCCGATTGGGTGGCGGCCGCCTACTTCATGCTGAGCCGCTACGAGGAGTGGATGCGGCCGACGGTACGCGACGCGCACGGCCGTTTTCCCGGCAGCGAGAGTTGGGCGGCGCGTGCCGGCTTCCTCCACCGCCCGCTGGTGGACGAATACGGGCTGTGGCTCAAAGCCCACGTGGATGAATGCGTAGCCGCCCAAGCCGCCGAGGCGGACGTCCAACCGTCGCCAGCCTGGCAACCCGGCCTGAGACGTATCTACCTGACCCACGACGTGGACGCGCCCTTCCTTTACCGTTCGACCAAAGGGCTATTGCGCTCCCTGCGCGACGGACGCGGCTTACGTAGGACTTTCGCCCATTGGTTCGGCGGAAACGCCCGTGATCCATACGATACTTTCACTACGATAGGCGTCTTGGATAACAGTCTGAAAACAGCTTTAAATACAGATGGTTTAAATCCTGTCGTTCAGGATATTTACTTTATTAAATCACGCGGTAAGGACCGCTACGATAAACCGCGCTACCGCCTCGGTTCCCGCGCGTTGCGCCGTCTGCGCGACCGCCTGTTGCGTCAGGGCGCGGCCCTCGGCCTGCACGTCTCCTACACGGCGGGCGGGCGGCCGGAACGTATCGGCAAAGAGAAACGGCATTTGGAGAAGGCCTGGGGCGTGGACGTGCGCTATACGCGCCACCACTTCCTGCGCTTCACCGAACCGTCCCAAGTGGGCGCCTTAGCCGAAAGCGGCCTGACCGACGACTTTACGATGGGCTTTGCCGATACGGCGGGCTTTCGCCTCGGGACGGCGCGCCCCGTGCGCGCCGTCGATCCGGCCGCCCGCCGGCTGACCTCCGTGACCTACCACCCCTTGCTCTGCATGGACA
>CAMXAS010000008.1 GCA_947179195.1 uncultured Bacteroidales bacterium | reverse complement strand
CCCGGCAGATAGGTGTGCAACACATCCTTGTAAAGGGACGGAATGCGGCTGATGGTATAATGCCCGTTGAGCGTCAACCGCAGGAAATCGGACGTGACTTCCGTGGTTTTATGCAGCGAATCCGTCTCGTGCGTGGCCAGTTGGAGGTTCGGCAGATAAAATGTATATCCGTGGCGCCCCACCTGCAGATTGCGGATGCTTAAATTGCCCAGCAAATCGTCCAGACCATGCCCCACATAGTCGGTGGAGACCTGACCGCCCACGGTGAACGGCTGTTCATCCTTGACGAAGCCCAAAGCCTGCAGGTCGATTTTATGCACATCCAACACGTAGCGGGAAACCGGCTCCGCCTGTTCGTAATCCAACAGGCCGTCGAAACTGAAATTGAGGTTCGGTTCCGCACTGACGACCGAACCGTGGAAATAATTTTTCCGCAACTGGCCGTTCAGCACGATGGTATCAATCGGATAGCCTTTCAGGCTCAGGTTGAACAGCCGGCCGTCCAGTTCGTAACGCATCCCGTCTAAAGACGCCCCCGTGACCGCCACCTGCAAATCGGCATCCACCGTACCGATTAAGTCCGAACGGCCCGTCAACTGCCCCACATTGAGCGCGGAGGCCGTCAATAGCCCTTTCAACTGCGGCTCCGGCGTCGAATCCTGCGAACGGACATCCACGTTCACGTCGCCCAAGTTGGTTCGGAGCGCCAAACGCGTGTCGAACTTTTCCAAATCGCCTTTGAAATCGCCCCGCAACGTGGCATATTCCAAAGCGTCCAACGAGGCCGGCAACGACAGGCGGCCCGAAGCGAAATCCTCTATGCCGAGCAAGTCTTGACGCGTCACGTTGAGTTCCGTCAGACGCAAATCAATCTCCCCGCCCCGCAAAGCCGGGAAACCGCGCCAATGGATATCGGCCGAAAGCCGGCTTTCCCGCCCGAAACGCACAACCAGGTTACGGAGCGCAATATCGCTGAGCGGCCCGCTGACCTGCCCGGAAAGCAGGACGGTTTGCCGGTAAGCCTGCAATGGTTTGGCGAAATAGCCCAAATCCTGCGTGGCCAAACGCGAACCTTTCGCCACATCGGCCTCTATGCGGACGGCATGGGCGAAATCACGGAACGCCCGCGGGCAATCGTAATCGAATTGCAGTAGCCCCTTGATATGGGAATCCGCCGTTTCCAAGTCCAAATCCCGTAGCACCAACCGGTCGGGGGCAAAGCCGACCCAACCGCTCAGACGCCGCACGTCGATGCCGCACTTTTCCCGTGCCGAAAGCGACTGCACGCGGGCACAGACATGGCGGTTGAAAATATGCAGGTTGCGGATGCGCGCGTCGAAAACCGGCACTTCGATATGCTTGAAATCGATGCGCCCGTCGTCACGCACCGGTTGGGGGCGGTTGTCATAGACGAAAAGCCCTTCCTCCACGCGCAAGCGCCGGATAAACGTCACGTTCCGTTTGTCCTTGTTCTTTTTGAGCGTGCCGAACTGCGTGAGCAAGGCCTTGAAATCCGAAACGCTGTCGGCCGACCGCCGGATGATATGAATCCGGGGACGCCGTACGGAAAGCACCGCGATGTCAACCCCTTGGAATACATAATTCGACAAGGACAGATACACCGATTCGGCCTCGACCATCGGTTCGCCCTGTTTATCCAAAACGCGGAAATCACAGACCCGGACCGCCTTTTTGAACAGGCTGAACTGCAATTGGCCGACATGGACGTCCAAGCCCGACCAACGGCTACAAAAATCGCCCGCATAACGGCCCGCGGCCGACTGGAACCATACGGAATGCAGGAAACCGGAAAGCACCAATACGAATATCAACAGGAATCCGCCGATTCGTTTGAGCCAGACGCCCCCATATTTTAATATTCTTTTCAATTTCCTTACCTTTGCAATACAAAGATACGATTTTTTAGATAACCGCATGGCCCTTATCCTTGCCATAGAATCTTCCTGCGACGATACGTCGGCGGCCGTTTTGGAGAACGACCGCGTGCTTTCCAACATGATTGCGGGGCAGAAAGTGCATGAGATGTACGGCGGTGTGGTGCCGGAATTAGCTTCCCGCGCGCATCAGGAGAACATCGTGCCGGTGGTGGACGCGGCTCTGAAATCGGCCGGCGTCAAGGCTTCGGACTTGGACGCGCTTGCGTTCACGAGCGGCCCCGGCCTGCTGGGTTCGCTGCTCGTCGGCGTGTCCTTCGCCAAGAGCATGGCCTGGGCGCTGGGCTGTCCGATGGTGGCGGTCAACCATTTGGAAGCGCACGTGCTGGCGCATTTCCTCCAACAACCCGGCGAACGGAAAGACGTGCCGGCATTCCCGTATCTCTGCCTGCTAGTTTCCGGCGGCCATACGCAGATTCTGAAAGTATGCAGCCCTTTCCGCTTCGAGACTTTGGGCACGACGATTGACGACGCGGCCGGCGAAACCATCGACAAGGCGGCCAAAATCATGGGCCTGCCCTATCCCGGCGGCCCGGTCATCGACCGTTTGGCGCAGACGGGCGACCCCAAGGCGTTCCGCTTGGCCAAACCGCGTATTCCGGACTTGAATTACAGTTTCAGCGGGCTCAAGACCTCGTTCCTCTATTTGGTGCGCGACCATTTGGCGCAGAATCCGAATTTCATCGCCGAGAACCAAGCCGACCTCTGCGCCTGCATCCAACAGGCCGTGGTCGATACGCTGTTGGACAAGCTCATCAAAGCGGCGGAACAGCATCAAATCAAAGACATCGCCATCGGCGGCGGGGTTTCGGCCAATTCGCTGCTGAGAAGCCGCATAGAGGCCTGCGGGCGCGAACGCGGTTGGCGCACGTTCCTGCCGCCGTTCTCCTATACGACCGACAACGCCGCCATGGTCGGCATGGCCGGTTATTTCAAATGGTTGCAGAAAGATTTCTGTACGTTGGACACCGTGCCCTACACGCGGCAGGCGCGTTAGGATTTTTTCCAGATATACATCTTGCTTTCCTCGCCTTTCAACAGACGGCCGATATTCTTACGGTGCGTCACGATAATCAACAGCGGCACGAGGATGGCGAAAATCTCGAGTACCTTGTGTTCCTGATGGAAGACGAAAATGTCTAAAACCGGGAAGACGATGGACGCCAGTATGGAAGCCAACGAAACATAGTGCGTCAGCAGGAAGACGAGCATAAAGACGGCGAACGCGCCGAGAAAGGCCTCCGGATACAGGGCGATGACGATACCGACCATCGTGGCCACGCCCTTGCCGCCCTTGAAGCCCGTGAACAGCGGGAAAATATGCCCGAGCAGGACACTGACGGCCAATAAAACATCGTAGTATTCCTGCCAGCCGGCATAGCAGTCCGGCATCAGGCCGTCGCCGATATGGATGGCCAGCCAGCCTTTGAACGCATCCAACAGCAAGACGAACAGGCCCGGCTTCCACCCCAATACGCGAATCGTATTCGTGGTGCCGGCATTGCCGCTGCCATGCTCCCGCACATCGACCTTATAGAAAATACGGCCAATCCATACTGCAAAAGAGATACTGCCCAACAGATAGGCGATTGCCACGCCCAATATCATATACCACATAGGTCGTCGTTTTTACTTGTCGTTACTCTTCCTCTGTATCGTCCTCGTCCCAATAATCGTCATCTTCATCCGAATAGACGTCTTCTTCCAAGGTGTCATCCTCTTCCACGCCGTCCTCGCCGGCCGGTTCTTCCTCTCCTTCTTCCGTATCTTCCCCTTCGTCCGTCCAGTCCTCGTAACCGTCGTAGCCGTCGTAACCCTCGCCGGCCGCATCGTCCAAGCCCGTGGCCGCTTCCGTTTCCTGTACGTCTTCCTCGTCGTCCGCGCCGCCGTAGTCTTCGAATTCCGTTACAAAGATATTCTTTTTTCGCATTGTAGATAACGCGTATTGGAATTTTCCCTTGCGCCGCTTGCCGGCCTTGATTTTTTCCAAGGCCTCGTTGAAGCCCTGGTCGGAGGAAAGCACCTGCAAGACATGGTCGCTATAATTGAAATAATACCAATTATAGCGTGAACCCTCTATGTATATATTAATCACATCACCACGGCGGCCACGCGTAATCTGGGCATAGACTTTCATTTTCTTGTTGACCCGGTGCGGCCCCACCGTCAACAGTTCGCCCGTTCCGGTGGAACGGTAGGACGAGGTCCGCGCATCCCATTCAAAGCCGAGATTGGTAAACACCAAACCTTTCTGCCAGGCGGCCGGTATGCGGTTGATACCGCCGTAGGCCTCCACTTCGCTCCGTAAGGCCGTGGCCTCCTGCTTCGACATGGTTTCCTGTACGAACACGTCGAACATCGGGTTCTCGGCTAAATTAGCCGGCATCAGGCCCGTGTTTTTATTGAGTTCGTCGGCCATCCGCTTGAACAAGGCCGGATTGAAAAAGAAATCCAATTTCCAGACGACCTGCATGAACAAATCGTCGCCGGACGTGCCTTCCTGAAACAACTGTCCGTAAAAAGCCGTCTTCAGGTCATCCGTCCGCAAATCCAACCGCAACTCGCCCGTGGCCGACGACTCGCCCTCGGTCAAATCGTAGGCCAACACCTCGTTGTCGTTGCTGTCCAATATCAGATAGGATTTGTCGTCGGGCGAATAGCACAAAAAGCCCTCGGCGTCGGCGATGGGTTTTTCGTTAGACAGCAAGGGTTCCATAAACACGAAATGCGGCCGCCCGTCCGAAGCGGAAAAGAAACCGGCCCGCATGGCGCGGCCACGGCCGTTCTTCGTGCGGTCCGTAACCGGTATCAATATGGATTCCGGATTCAGATAGGCCTGGAACTTGAACGCGGTGGTGAGCCAATCATCGTCCTCGGCATCGGCTGCGTCCGTCTCGTCCGACAACCGGTAGCGCAACCCGGCCATGCCGTCGAAATACAAATCCGACCGCTCGCGCGCGGCGGCATCCTTGGCCGAAGCCGTCACCTTGCCCGAAAACTCGAAGCCTTCGTCCAGGAACAGATATTCCTCGTCCACATCCGCGATGGCCTCGGACGTACTATCGGAACTACGCACGTGGATGCGGTTGAAATGGACGGGCTGCGGTTCCAAACCGGGCGCTTCGTAGGTAAACCAACCGTCGGCCTCATACCGCCAGGCCGACTCTATCCGTCCGCTGACCTGATGGAATTCGTAGGCCGGATAGTCTTCCGAGAAATACAGCACCGCGTCTTCAAACGGTTCCAAACGTCCGCTCGGCAGAACGGTCACGCGGTTTTCGGCCGGCATCCAGTAGGCGTCGGCCACCGGCAGACCGAAGACCCCCTCGCAGACCATCAACGTGTCTTTGTAGTAGAGCGTGGAATGCAACGCATTGAATTTCAAATCCGCCTGCGACTTGGCCGTGGCGTGTAACGTCAGGCCTACCGAATCGATGTCTGAGGCTTCCGTCTCCAAGTCCGTTGCCGTGACAGAACGGGCCTGTTGTTCCAAATACAATTGTTCGTCCGCCCACGACCACTGTAGATAATAGGCTTCGGCTTCGTAGGCCTGCACCGGCATACGGACGGAAACGGGTTCGTCGGGCTCGTCCGAACCGGAGGCCTGCATCCGCAACGTCTTGGCCTCCACATCGGCGGCTATCCCGACGCCTTTCGCCAGCAGATAGGCGTCCCGGCCGCCGGCGCGCCCGCCCAACTGGAAATCGGCCTCGTCGGCGATGAACAGATGGTCTTCCCAACGCCAATCGGCGGACTTGATACGCGCATCCTGCCCGAAGACCATCTCACCGTCGGCTTCCGTGCCGTCGGCCGAGAATGTATATACCCCATCGAACCGCCAGGGTTCATAATACGGGTAAAGCGAATGCCGATTGGTCGAGGTCAGGCGCAACTGCGCCGTTTCCGCCTCGTAAAAGCCCTTCACGCTGTCGGCCCGCAGATACGGGTAAGTCACGCCTTCGGGCACCGGATATTTGTCCATATCCTGTTCGAACCGTTCCGCTATCATATCCATATCCTTGGGGCGGAAAGCCATGGCCCGCGAATGGGTTTGCGAGGCGAGGAAATCGAAACGGCCGTTGCCGACCAAGCCTTTCTTATCCAATCGCAGACTGTCGGTAAAACGCGCCTGCCCGCCATAGACCGGCCAACCGTCCTCCGGCGAAACGGTCTTGAAACCCAACGAGAAATCGGGCATCACGACCAAACGTTCGGCAATGTCGGGGAATATGCCGGCCGACACCAACGTGCCGTCGAAATGGATGCTGTCGATGGAGAACGTATTGAGCCGCAACAAACGGAACGGCTCCACTTGGAAATAAAAGCTGTCGGCGGAATAGGCGCCGCCTTGTATATACGAATCGTCATAATAGACGTAAGACGGTATCGTACTCTCGAAAATCGGGTAATCCGGACAGTCCAGACGCCCGCCCTTGTTCACGTTGCTGTCGATATACAACAGACCGGACAAATCGTGAATCAAAGTGCTGACCTGCACTTCCTTCCGCATCCCAAACTCATCCGCCTTGCCCGGCACCGAGAACAACAACGAATCAACCAAACCGATTTCCACCGTGAAATCTTCATAGGAGAAACGCGCGTCGCGCGCGTCGAAATCGAACGTGCCGGCGTGCAGGATGCCGTCGAAATACAACGAACGGTCGCGGCCTATCGCCAACTTCCCGCCGTTCGGACGAAAATAGACGCGTTGCTTGGGGCTCAAAACGACTTCCTGAACTTCCCGCATCTCAATCAACAGGCTGTCGGTCCGCATCTCGGCCTTGTCCCAGGCCTTGCCCGAAGCCAAGATTTCGATACGGTCGAAATCGGACTTTTCGGCCGACACCGCCAGATACAGATAGAGTTTCGGCAGCAGTTCGACTTCCTTTTCCTTGGGGCGGTAAGCCAAAAAGCCGAAAGAGGCCAGGCGCAGCATCCATTGGGATAGCATCGTTTGGTCCATGCCCCAGTCCGAAGCCAGATTGTCGAGGCCTATGAGATCGGAACCGTAATAATCGGCGGCCTGTTTGAGCCGATACAGCGGGTTGTAGGGCATCCCCTGCATGACGACCTCCAATTCGGCCTCTTCGTAAGCCTGCACGGAGGTCACGCGCACCACGCCCTCCCGTTCCGGCACGTGCAGGATGCCGAACGTCACACGCCCCTGCTGCGGATACCACTGCATCGTTTCGTATTTCAGGTCTATCTGATGGTACGTGCTCAGCGCCGGCATTTCAAACGCGAACAATTTGGAATGCGTGAACGAAAACACCTGCTGCGGGATGTCGTAACGCATCTCGCTGGTTTGATGGTACAACGAGTCGCTCTCGCCCAGATAAATCCGCCACGAAGCCATGGACGACTGCAATTTCTCGTCCTTATAGACAATCCGCGCCGCCTCCACGACGCCAACCGCCTTTTCATCCTTGCGGACCGTGAGCCGCGCCGGCTGTTCGTCGGTGCCGAACACCATGCGTGCGCCTTGCTGCACATAGGGGGCTTCGATATCCAAGCCCGGAAAGAAGTCGGGCAGATTCAGGCGTTCCCCGCCCGACTGGAACTGCGGGTAAGTGGCCGCTTCCGGTGCCGTCAGCACCGAGAGTTTCTCGACGAAGCGCCCCGGTATGGGGTCCGGATAAAGTTCCGTATGGTAAAAGACGGCTGAATCGGTTTCGTATCGGTTGGAATTGAGGTTGAGCCGGTAATTGTATATATTGGCGAATATCCGCCCGCCCGAAGGCCCTATCCGCCGCCAATCGACCGTACCCGTCTCGCCTTGGAACGTTTGCGCCAACGGGTCGTAATCGCCACTGGCCGAATAGATTACACTGCTGTCGTTGTAGGCCGTGCACCTCAGCGTAAGGTTGTCGTAATGGAACACGCCGCGGGTGCCCGCTTCAGCGTCCCAAACGGGCTCGCCGTCCATGACCATCCATGTGGCGCGTGTGGAAGCGGCCAACTGCCGTTCGCTCAAAAGCGCCAACGTCCGTTCGGTCAGGCGCGAGAAATCGCGGATTTTATGCTGCACCAACGTCTGTTCGACCGATTCAAGCCAATCGCCGTTCCAAGCGTAATGCGCCGTATCGACATACCATTGGGCCTTCAGGAACAGATAGACATCCGGATAGAAACGGTATTGCTGCGCCTGCGCCAGGGCGCAAATCCGACCGACCTGTTCCGCGGTCTCCATGCCCATCTTGGGGGCGAACAAGGCATAGCCCGCGATGAACGAGGCCATTTCCCGCCGCACGTCTTTAGACAGGTTGGGGTCGGCCTCGACCCACTTCTGCAAGGCGGCGGCCGTCTCTATTTCCGACTGGAAGTCGATGGGCGCGGCCTCTTTCCGTTGCGCATACGCGGCAAACGGGAGCCAGCATAATAAATATATACAAAAGACGAGTCTTTTTTTCATGCCGTTATCCGTTATCGGTACTGAAACGCCAAGGCCGTCCAAGCCTCGCGCGTCTTTTGCGCTTGAAGCGTAAAGCCCAAGGCCTCGGCCCTTTCGCGCAAGACGGGTACGTCGCTTTCGTAAAAACCGCTCAGGAACAGCCGCCCGCCGGCCTGCAAGGCTTCGGCATAGGCCGGCAGATGGTCCAACAGGATATTGCGGTTGATATTGGCCAAAATCGCCTCCACGCGGCGGCCGGCCAACTGTTCGCGGCTGCCCTGCGTCACCGTGATGCGGTCGGCCAAGCCGTTGCGCACCACATTCTCGCGCGCGTTGGCACAGGCCCAGTCGTCGTAATCGACGGCCAGGACGGCCGCCGCGCCTTCTTTGGCGGCCAGGATGCCCAGGATGCCCGTACCGCAGCCCATATCCACGACCTGCCGGCCGCGCCAGTCGTGTTCGGCGATGAATTCTATCATCAGGGCCGTGGTCGGGTGGTGCGCCGTGCCGAACGACATCTTGGGCTCGATTTCCACAAAATGCTTGACGGCCGGTCTTTCGGTATGGAAAGGCGCGTGCACGAAACAGAAACCGCCGATTTGCACCGGTTCATAATGGCTTTCCCAGGCTTGATTCCAATTGACGTCCGGCATCTTCTCCCAGCCGTCCGCCTGCACGTGCCCGTATTGCGCCATCACGTCCGCGATGGCCGCCTCCGCATCCTCCGGCTTACCGGCCGTCTCCGGCCAATAACCGATCAGCGCGCCGGCTTCCTGCTCGAAGCTCTCAAAACCCAAATCGCCCAAATCGGATACGAACAAATCCGATTCGGGCGAAACGAGCGTATGTGTGAATACCCTTTTATAGTAACCCATACATTATTTGAACGAGTTGATAATCGTAACGAAATCTTCGGCTTTCAAGGCCGCGCCGCCGATCAGACCGCCGTCCACGTCGTTCTGCGCGAAGAGTTCGGCCGCATTCTTGGCATTGCAACTGCCGCCATAGAGAATCGACAGGTTGCGCGCCACTTCCTTGCCGTATTTTTCTTCCACAAGACCGCGGATAAACGCGTGGACTTCCTGCGCCTGGTCGGGCGTGGCCGTCTTGCCGGTGCCGATGGCCCAAACCGGTTCGTAAGCGATGATGACCTTGACGAAATCCAACTGTTTGAGGCCGAACAGCCCTTTTTCCACCTGCGTGCGGATAACGTCGAAATGACGGCCCGCCTCGCGGTCTTCCAGCAATTCGCCCACGCAGACAATCGGCGTGATGCCTTCCGCCAGCAGTTTATCCACCTTGGCGGCCACCTGTTCGTCGGTTTCCTTGAAATACTTGCGGCGTTCGGAATGCCCTACGATGCAATATTCCACGCCCATCGAACTCAGCATATCGGCCGAAACCTCGCCCGTATAAGCGCCCTGGCCGTGTTCGCTCACATCCTGCGCCCCGACGCCGAACAGACGTTCTTCGTCCTCGGAATGCGACAAATCCAACGCCATTTCCGTATAAAGGCTGGGCGGGCAAACGATGACCTCCACTTTCGAAGACTTCTGCCCGTTTTCTATCTGTTCCGACAATTCGTCCAACAATTCTTCCGCATCCTGAAAGTTCTTGTTCATCTTCCAGTTGCCGGCAACTATTTTCTTGCGCATAATCGTGATGTTTTTAAATGATTCGTAATGTTATTCGTGTTTGAGGCTTCCCAAACCGGGGAAATCGCGGCCGTTCCAGCGTTTGACGACCACCGGGCCGTCCATGAGGATAACGCCGGGATTGGCGCGTATCATGCTCTTGAGCCCCGTATCATCGCCGAAATAATAGGTCAAGGCCGCGTCGCCCGTCTTTTCCTTGAACGCTTCCATATCACTGACGGGCGTTTCGGAATCCGTGGCCACGAGCAGGTCGTAGCCATAGCCCAAAGCCTCGGCTTCGGCCAATTTCTCCCAAATGCGGGCCATCGTCTTTTCGGACGCCTTCTCCCAATCGTAAACGACCACCAGGAAATGGAGGCCTTCGCGCCCGATAACCTCATCGGTCACGTCATAGCCGCCGTCCTCGTCGTCCGCACGTTCCAAGAGGCTGACCTCGATGATACGCGGATTCGGGTCTTCGTCGCGGCGCGAAACGAATTCCCAACGGCTGTTCCAAGCCGTGTCGGAAAACGGGATATCCTTGTCGCGGTATTCCCGCTCCGCGCCGGTTTCCTTGTCGCGGTAAGTGAGATAATACCGGATCGGCTCGGGATTCTCCACCAACATACGGCGGCCGTCTTTCCACCCCAGGAAATTGGAAATGGGCAGATGGCGGTAGTTGTAGATTTCAAACCCGAGGAACAGCAGCACGATACCGGCCGCGATGCCCGCCTGCACCTTGCAGCAGAAGCCTTTGCCCAGTTTCGGCAACGCGAAAACCAGCGCGAGCACCAACGCATCCAATACCAAGTTCTTATAGAACGTCTGCCAGTTCGTGAGTATCAAGGCCTCGCCGAAGCAGCCGCAGTCGGGCACCGGATTGGCAATGGCGTCGAAGAACGTCACGACCGTAAAGAACGCCATCATCAGCGCGGCGAGCCAGGTCGTCCATTTCGTCCATACGTTGCACACCAACAGGCAGCCCACGCAGAACTCCACGAGATTCAAGACGAACGACAGCGGCAGGGCCAGCGACAGCAGCCACGGCATCTGATAGGCTTCCAGATAGTCGTGGATGATAAAGTGCGTGCCGAGCGGGTCCACGCCTTTCACATAACCGGAAAAGATGAACACGCAGCCGACGAGCGTCCGCACGATGGCGCCGCTCGTCTTGCCGAAGCCCTGCCTGTTGATGACAATCAGCAGGATATTCAGCACCAACAGACTTAAAAACACCGGACTGTAACCCAGCACGCCGGCGATGCAACCGGCCAGTACCAACGAGCAACCGATGCCCGCATACGACCAGATATTCTCCCCTATTTTCATCTCCGCTATCGTTTATTTACTTAACCGGGGCCGCTTCCTCCGCCATCGTGATGAGCGCGAAAATCGCATAATTCATCATATCCATGTAATTGGCCTCCAAACCTTCGGAAACACAGGTCTTGCCGGCATGATCCTCGATTTGCTTGACCCGCATGAGTTTCATCAGGATGATGTCGGTCAACGAATCGACGCGCATCGACCGCCACGCCTCGCCGTAGTCGTGGTTCTTGTCGCACATGAGCCGGTACGTGGCTTCCGTATAGTGGTCGTAACGTTCCAAGGCCTGCTCCACGCTCATGTCGATGGTGTCGCTCCAGCCGAACTCCAACTGTATCATGCTGATGATGGCGTAGTTGATGATGCCGATGAATTCTTCCCGAATCCCGTCCGCCACCTTTTGGTCCTTTTCAATCTGTATCGTCCGGATGCGGCGGGCCTTAATCAAAATCTGGTCGGTGAGCGAAGACGGCCGCAAAATACGCCAGGCCGGCCCGTAGTCCTGCATCTTGGCTGCATAGAGCCGACGGCACTCGGCCATGATTTCCCGATAGGCTTTTTCCGTATCGGACTTCCCCTGCTTCCCCATTTTATTGCATTTTTACCTTGCAAAAGTACGTAAATAATACTAAGTTTGCAACTTACAAAAACCTCTTGAATGACTATGCCCTACACTCTGACTATCAGCGGAAAAGTATATCCTTTGCATCCGCAGAAAGTCATGGGCATCCTCAACCTCACCCCCGACTCTTTTTTCGCGGACAGCCGTTGCACGGGCGCATCCGATGCGGACATCGCGGACGAAGCCTTGCGCCGCGTGGAACGGATGCTGGCCGACGGCATGGACATTTTAGACCTCGGCGCCGTTTCCACGCGGCCGGGTTCGCAAGCCCCTCCGGCGGAAGAAGAATGGCGGCGGTTGGCGGAACCCCTGCGCCGCATCACGCGGCAATTCCCCGACCTGCCGGTTTCCATCGACACCTACCGCGCCGACATCGCCCAACGCTGCGTGGAAAACGGCGCGCATATCATCAACGACATTTCGGGCGGCTTGTTCGACGGGCGGATGTTTGAGACCATCGGCCGTTTGCAGGTGCCTTACGTGCTCATGCACACGTCCGACCGTCCCGACCGTATGCAGGACGCCCCGCAGTACGCCGACGTCACGGCCGACCTGCTCCGTTTCTTTTCCGAACGGATAGCCGAGGCGCGGCTGGCCGGCATCCACGACCTGATTATCGACCCGGGCTTCGGCTTCGGCAAGACGGTGGAGCATAACTACCAACTGTTGGCCCAACTGAGCCGCTTCAAGATATTGGATTGCCCCATCCTGGCCGGCCTGTCGCGCAAGTCCATGCTGTGGAAACCGTTGCAGTCGTCGCCCGAACAAACGCTCAACGCCACCACCTGCGTCAACACGCTCGCGCTCGTACAGGGCGCCGACCTGCTGCGCGTACACGATGTAAAAGCCGCCGCGGAAGCCGTCCGGCTTTTCAATTTATATAACGCCTATTAACCCATTGCGCCATGAACCCCTTCCTCAACTGGATTGAAAACTTTACGTGGAACCAAGCCCTAGACCTCGCCATCATCCTGTTTTTGGCCTATGAGCTGTTCAGGCTCGTAAAAGGCACTTCGGCCCTCAATATCCTGTTGAGTATCGTCGGCGTCTATGTCTGCTGGCAAATCGCGCTCGCCTTGGAGATGCCCGTCATGTCCGGCCTGCTTGACCGCGTCATCAGCATGGGCTTGTTAGGGCTCGTCGTCATTTTCCAACCGGAACTGCGGCGTTTCCTGTTCATGCTCAGTACCGGCGCCATCCGCAAGCAACGCGAACAGAAACTGCTCAAGCGCGTCTTCATGAAGACCTGGGGCAAGCGGCCGTTGCACATCACGCAAATCATCCAGGCCTGCATCCATATGTCGTTGAGCCGCACGGGGGCGCTGATTATCCTGACGCAACAGAATAAACTGCCGGCCGTCGTCACCACGGGCGAACGCATGGACGCGATGATTTCAAGCGCCCTTATCGAAAACATCTTCTTCAAGAACAGCCCCTTGCACGACGGGGCGATGATTATCGAAAACAACAAGATCATAGCCGCCCGCTGCATCCTGCCGGTGACGGCCAACAAAGAGGTTTCGGCGCAGCTGGGCTTACGCCACCGTTCCGCCATCGGCGTCACCGAACAATCGGACGCCTTGGCCATCATCGTCTCGGAGGAAACGGGCTCCGTATCCTACTGCCAATTCGGGGAAATCACCTACGACGTTTCGCCCTCCCAACTGCGGGCGGAAATAGAAAAATTCTTCGCCGAAGCTGAAGAAGAGATGCAGACGCATCATCAGAAACATTAGCCCCGGCGTAGCCTTCGGTCTATACGTTGAATCTGAAATGCAGGATATCGCCGTCCTGCACGACATAATCCTTACCTTCCACGCTCAACCGGCCGGCTTCCTTGCAGGCCGCTTCGGAACGCAGACGCACATAGTCGTCGTATTTGATGACCTCGGCGCGGATAAAGCCTTTTTCGAAATCGCTGTGGATGATGCCGGCCGCCTGCGGCGCTTTCGTGCCGCGGACAAACGTCCAGGCGCGGCTCTCGTCGGGGCCCGTCGTGAAATAAGTCTGCAAATCGAGCAAGGCATAGGCCGCCTTGATCAAACGCGCCACGCCCGATTCCTTCAAGCCCAATTCGGACAGGAACATTTCCTTTTCCTCATAGGTCTCCAGTTCGGCGATTTCGGATTCAATCTTGGCCGCCACCACGAGGCACTGCGCGTTCTCGCCGGCCACGGCCGCCTTGACCGCCTCCACGTAATGGTTGCCCGTTACGGCCGAAGCCTCGTCCACATTGCAGACATACAGCACCGGCTTGTCGGTCAACAGGAACAGTTCGCGCGCCAAGCGCCGGTCGTCCTTGCTGTCGAGTTCCACCGTGCGCGCGCTCTTGCCCTGCAACAGCACTTCCTGATAGCGTTTGAGGATTTCCAACAGCCGCTTCGCGTTCTTGTCGCCGCCCGACTGCGCCTGCTTCTCCACCTTGCCCAAGCGCGACTCTATCGTTTCAAGGTCTTTCAGTTGCAATTCGGTGTCGATGATTTCCTTGTCGCGAATCGGATCGACCGAACCGTCCACGTGCGTGATGTTGCCGTCGTCGAAGCAGCGCAGCACATGGATAATCGCATCCGTTTCCCGGATATGCGACAGGAATTTGTTGCCCAAGCCCTCGCCTTTGCTGGCCCCCTTGACCAAGCCCGCGATGTCGGCGATTTCCATCGTAGCCGGAATGACGCGCTTGGGTTGGTCGATTTCGGCCAGATGCTGCAACCGCTCGTCCGGCACCGTAATCATGCCCACATTCGGTTCTATCGTACAAAAAGGGAAATTCGCCGCCTGCGCCTTCGCGCTCGACAGACAGTTGAACAACGTGGACTTGCCCACATTGGGCAATCCGACGATACCGCACTTCAACGACATAACAGGTATTGAAATTAATTCACAAAAAAGCCCTTCCCCCTGCGTTGAGACAAGGCGAAGGGCCAATGGTACCGGAATTTATTCCCTACGGGATTAGGCACCGATATGCGCCTTGTATTGGTCGGCCGTCATCAGACCGTTGACCGCAGCGGGATCGGCTACTTTAATCTTGACAATCCAACTGGCGTAAGCGTCGCGGTTGATCGCGGCGGGGTCGTCTTCCAACGCGCTGTTGAATTCCAGGATTTCGCCCTTGACCGGCAACAGCAGTTCGGCTACCGTCTTGACAGCCTCGATGCTGCCGAAGCGTTCGCCGCCTTCAATCGTTTCGCCGACGGTATCGATATCGACGAATACCATGTCGCCCAATTCTTTCTGAGCGAAATCGGTGATACCTACATAGGCTACATCGCCGTCCACCTTGATCCATTCGGAATCTTCCGTGTACTTGAGGTTTTCAGGAAAAGTCATAATATTTTAATATTTAATTTGTTATAAATTCCGTTTCGTTTTTAATCCGTTGTGCGCGCGGCACCTATCGCGTCAAAGGTACGATTTTTCGTTTAATTCACCAACTTATAAATGATGCTGATGCCGCCCTTGCCCGTATGGTTGTAGAACAGGTTGGCGATATGCGGCTTGTTGATGGTCATGTCGTAGAACACCTTCGCCGACAATTGCTTGGTCAGTTCGTATTCGGCGTAAACGTTGATGGAGGTGACCAACGAACCGGCCGAGGGCGTGCTGATGTTTTGGTCGATGCGCCGCAAAACCGTCTTGGTGTCGCGGACGGACACGTCGGCCTTCAACACGATATCGCTCGTAATCTTACGCTTGGACGAGCCGCCGGAATTGACCTTGAAGCCGACGTTCTTGATACGGTAGCCGGCGCCCGCCACCCAGGCGCTACTGCTCACTTCCGTAATCTGATTGTTGACGAAACTCAGCCCGATTTGCCGGCTCTGCCGGTACTCGAAATTGAAACTCAAATCGTTCTTCAACGTAAAGGCGACCTTGATCAAAGGGGCGAACTGCTCGCTCAGCACCACGCCGTCGAAGATATACTGCGAGATGAAATTCATATTGTCGTCCAAACGGCCCGGATGGTCCATCGACAGGTCGTACAGCACGTTGTTCGTATAGGAACCGATGCTGTAAGAGGCCGTATAAGCATGGGAGAGCGTGAAGTTCTTGAACACCTTGCGCATGGCCTTTATCTTGGTCAGACCGCTGTAAGACAGCGACCAGTTCGGCAACGGGAAACGGCTGAGCGTGGATAAGGACATCGTATGGGGGTCGGCGCCCGTATAGGCGGCCAGCATGGCCGTCAACATGACGTCCTGCGAATTGGATTTGTAGCCATAGGGATAATAGGCTCCCGCCACGCTGTCCCATACGTCGGGACGCCCCGCGGCGTTGGGATTTTCGGCCGCGAGACGGCCGGCCATAATGCGGCGGTATTCCAGGAAGCGGTCGTAGGTGGCGTTGTTATGCTGCTCGTCCGTCCGCTGGAAGGCCGTCTTGATGAGGACGGTGGTCACGTTCATGTTGCCGTTCTGAAGCGGATTCGTGTTGCGGAACGCGCCGGAGGCCGCATCATAGGTATAATAGCCCGAATTGTTTTCGGAGCGGCTGTAGCCCATCGTCAGTGCGATGCGGAAATCGGGGAAGGGTTCGATCGTGGCCTGGCCGCTGAACGTCTGCGTGAACTGGTTGTAATAGGGCGAGGTAAGCAGGCTGTCGGTCGATAGCCAACCGAGCGCGGCCGCCTTCTCCAAGATGTCGCCCTGGGCCCCGAACAGCGCGAAGGCCGCGCCCGGCGCCTGGTGCTTCAGGTTCACGCCGAAGATATCCGGTTCCAGCATAAAGCCCGGTATCGTCGTCCCCTCGTTGCGCGACCACGTGACACTCGCGTCCCGCACCATCATCAAGAAGCGCAACGCGCCCTTGTAGGTCGTTTCCCATACCGTCGCCTTATCCACCTTGACGCGGTTGTCTTCCCCGCTGCCCATGGCCGAATTGCTCCGACCGCTACGGCGCGACCGGTTGCGGCTCGGCTGGTTGATTTTCTTCAGGAACGGTACCTTATTATAAAGTCCCACGAGGTTGACGTTACCCGTCGCATTGAGGTTCATGTTGTTCGCGATTGTATTGCCCAAGCGGTCTTGAATGGCCAACGCGCCGGCCTCCCAACGGTAGGTCGTCGCATAGCCGAAATTGGCGTTCACCCAATCCAGGAACGGGATTTTGTTAATCGGCAGTTTGTACGTAATGTTGACGGCCTGGTCGAAATTACGCAATTTACCGCCCGTCAGGAAGCTGCGCCAAATGGAATCCTTTTTGTCGCGCGTGTCGATGAGGCCGAGCGGCTCTTCCAAAAACGCGTTGGCGTTGGCCGAATACTTCAACGAGATGGACTTCGTGATGTCGTAGCCGAACGTGTAATAACGGTTCCAGTTGAACTGCTTGTAATAGGTCGGATTCAACAGGATGTCCCATTCCGGCGTCTTGTTGCGCAACTTGGTGGCCGTAAAGTCGCGTTGCAAATCCATGCCGAACGAGAACTGGTTGGGCACATAGTTGAAGTTGAAATCCGTCAGAATGGCCCAGCCTTTTTTCTGCGCCAATTTGGTTTTGGCAAACGGCTCGAAGAATTTGGAAGACGTGGAATAGTTGTAGCCGATGCTGCCCTTGTGGATGAACTGGTTGTCGTATTCCATGTCTTCGTTGCGGTGCAACGTGCTCGAATAGGCGTACGACACATTGAAGTTCTCGATATCCCAGAACATCGGCTCACGGTCGGCATTCGTCCGCTCCTTGCGCACGTTCATGAAGTTGATGTTCTGCCGCAACGTATAATCCTGAATCTGATGCTTAAGGGCTTTCTTGTCTTCCGCGTTATAGCCGGCCAAGGCGTGTTTGGTCTTGACGTCCGGATCCAAGGGGTTGTATTCCGGATTGCTGATGATGGACGACAGGTCGTAGTGCACCGGCAGTTTCAAGCCGGCCTTCTCCGGCACGAACTTGCCCAACTCCAAATTGACGGAGATATCGTAAGAGCCGATGTTGTCCTGCGGCAGTTCGGAGATTTTCTGCTCGATGGAGCCGAAATTAGCCGTCGAATAACTGCCGCCCACGCTGATATTGCCCAAGTCACCCAGATTGGCCTGCGCCCGCGCCGTGGCCGCCACGCCGCTCTTCTTACTGAATTCGTTAAGGCTCAACTCGTTGACCCACACATTGACGGATCGCGGCATGCCGTCGTCGTTATCGCCGATATACTGTTTCTGCGGATTGCGGATACCGATGAGGATGGACTTGACGCTGCTGATGGCCGGCGTGCCCTTGACCGTATAGCGTCCCTTGCCGATGACTTCGGCGTAGGGCACGGTTTGCAGAACGCCCGGCTGTCCGTTGCGGATGGCCGCGTCGCGGTGTTCCTTGACCGCCACCAGAGAGGCCAAATCGATTTCCACCTTGTTGACGTCCGGCCAAACCAATTCCCGCGCGCTCTCGTACCAAGCCGTATAAGACAGCGGGATTTCGTATTCGTAATAGTTGTCCTGGAAGTCCGAACCCACGCGGACGAACAGCCGCACGTCGCCGTCCACCTCGCGGTCGTATTCGTTCACTTTCTCCAAGTGGACGTACATCTCCACCTTCTTGAACTGACGGAAGTCGTAATTCGTCGTTTTATAGATACCGCGGGCGTCCCCGTCGGCCAAGTCCGTTACCGTCAGGCTCAACGCCTGTTCGTTCATGCGGCGGTTGTTTTGGTCGGCCGGGTCGGTCACCCGCTCGATGCCCGGCGGCAACACATAGCGCACGGGCGTCCGGTTGCCGTTTTCCTCGATGTTCACGACCGAAATGTCGAACTCCGTATTGGCCGCCCCCGCCGAAACGTGCATATCGTTCTCCAGTAGCGGCTGGTCGTACTTGCGCCAGTCGGACTTGACGAGGTCCAAGGCCGCGAAACGCAAGACAATCGGTTGGGAGAACTTGGCCAGGAACATACGGATGAAACGGATGGACTGGAAATTCTGAATCTGCCCGAACGTGCGCGTCGGGCTTTGAATCGGAATCTTGAAATGATACCAGTTGACGTCGGTTTCCTCATTGTTGGCCAAAACGACGTGCGAACGCTGGATATCGACGATATAGTTCCGCCCTACCTGCATCTCGTCGGGATGCAACGGCACCTCGTACTGAAAATAGTTTTCGGCCTCGCTCAACGTATTGTCGGCATTGATATCCTCCGTATTCGGATAATTGGTCTGCTGGGTCGGGTAATCTTCCGGATTGTTGGCCGAAGACGGCGAGTTGCCGGCCGGATTGTTGAAAAACTTGTAGCGGTCTTCGATTTTGTTGGGCGAGAACGCCACGGTATCCCAACGGGTGCTGCTCCGGAAATACACATAGTCGTCCTGCGCCGGGTCATCATATATACGCTGATAGGCGCCGCTCGCCGTACCCAACAACATCCTTACCGAATCCAGGTACTGGCGGTAGAACGTCCGTTCATCTTCATCGTTCAAGCCGTTGAGGCCTATATCCTGGAACGGACGCGTGGCGGGGTCGTTGTCGAACGTCTGCACCAAAGACTGAATCTTGGGCACACGTCCCCACTGCGTCGTATCCACATCCACAACCGTGGCCGAAATCGGCATCCCGTTCTCGAAACTCTTGCGGCCGTCGCGCAAAATGTCTTCCGAAATATCGCCGAGGTTGAAATACAGCGTACCGCCCGTATGCTTCGGCCGCCCGTCGAGACCGTCCATGCCGATAAACGGGTCCATGACCCAAAACTCGATGTATTCCACATTCGAGGCCTCGAAGTTCGTATTGTCGATTTTGCGCATGATACCGCCCCACCGGCTGGCCGGATCCCGCAAAAGACCTTCCGTCGTCATACCGGACGATATGCCGGGAACGGCATTCACATCAAAGTTGTAAGGGCCTTTTTCCGACGGATAGAACGCCAGGTTCAAGACCGAAAGGTAGTCGGCCTGGTTCGTGGCCTGCTCGCGGTTCGGAAACACCTCGGTAACGCGCACGCGGCGCACGTAGGGCAACGAGATATCGTCTTTCGTGATGTTGCGCGGCCGGTTGTTGCCGTAGAAAATGGGGTCCACCGTGTACCAGGCCAGTTTGGCGCGGTTGAAGCCGCTCGCCAGACTTTCGGCGAAGTAATCGGCCGACTCGGGGAACAAATCCAGCTGCTTCTGCGGCGTACTGGCCAACTGCCACGAATAGGCTTCCTTGAGGTTAATCGTACTCTTGGCGCCTTCGAAATCGTCGATATAGGTGATACCCTCTTTCGTGATGGCCTTGGAGTGCCCCGGGATGAAATGGGCGAACTCGCCGTACAGATTCAACGAAGCCGGCATCTTGGACGACTGGAACGGCAACAGCGCGTCCACGGCCTTGGTCAGCCAGCGCGACTCATTCGAATACGAGAAGTCGAAACCGTACAACGTATTGGAAATCGGTTCCTCGCCGTAATTGACCTTATAGGTCAGCGGCGACTGGTGCAGGTTCAACAGCGTGGCACCCACATAAAAATCCTTGTTGAAGAAATGCTCCAAGCGCAAACCCAGCATCCGCTTGGTCAACATACCGCCGGCCGTATTGCTCTCGGTCGAGATGTTGATGGGCACGCCCGAATTGAGCACCCCTTCGTTGATAATCTGAACGATACCGGCCGTGTAATTGACCGTATAGTCGGAACCTTCCTGCAAAACCGTATTGCCGGCCGTCACCTTGACGGAACCTTGCGGCATATTATAGACACCGAGCGAAATCTCACTGCCCTGCGCCGACTGATACGTACCGCCCATGTAATACTTGTTCTTGTCGGGATACTGCTGGGCTTCGGTCTTCGTAAAACGGTACAGTTCGTTGAACGCATATTTCCTGGCCATCGCGCTGTCGCCGCCGAAAATGGCCGTGAGGTCGGCGCCGAAGGGTTCCACATAGGGGAAATAAATCAAGCC
>CAMXAS010000007.1 GCA_947179195.1 uncultured Bacteroidales bacterium | reverse complement strand
ACCTTTCGATTTAGATGGATAAAAAGAGCATTATCGGGCTTATCCTGATTTTTCTGGTCATGATGGGATATGCCTATTGGACTTCCCCTTCGCTTGAAGAACGCCAGGCGGCACAGGCAGAAGCCGCACGGAAAGCGGCGGAACAACCCGCCGCGGAGATACCGGCCGAAACGCCGGAAGCCGTTTCCGAGCCGACGGCGCCCGTCGCGACCGAGGCGGCCGCCCCCGCCGACCCCGACCATCCTTTCTCGCTGGCCATGGCGGGCGAAACGGCCGACTACACGATTGAAAACGAGGTCTTCAAGGTTTCGTTCCGCAATTTGGGCGGCCGCATCGCGGGCGTCGAACTCAAAGACTACAAGACTTACAACCACGAGACGCTGACGCTGTTCGAAGCCGATCAATCGGATTTCTACCTGAGTTTCTTCGCCAACAACCGCCATATCCGCACCGACCGGCTGTATTTCCAATGCCTGTTGCCGGCCAAACGGCAGGTCAGCGGCGACGACAGCACGCAGGTACGGATGCGCCTCTATGCCCAAACGCCCGACCAAAGCGTGGACAGCACGCGCTATATGGAATGGGTCTATACGGTTTATGGCAACGCCTACAACATCGGCCTGCAACTCAATATCATCGGGATGCAGAACCTGATTGCCGCCAATTCCGCCTTCATCGACCTCGTATGGCAGCAACGCCTGCACCAGTTCGAAAAGGCGTTGAACATGGAGCAGATGAATACGGCCCTGTTCTATAAGCCGTTGAACGACCATGCCGAACAGCTCAAACAGAACCGCGACCAAACCAAAGACCTGACGACGCCCTTGCGCTGGATTGCGTTCAAGCAACAGTTCTTTACGGTCTGCCTTACGGCCGACACCGAATTTCCGAGCGCGCGCGTGCAACAAAAGGCCTATCGCGAGAACCCCGAAGGCTACCTCAAGGATATGCAGGCTGAAATCGGCCTCCAATACGACCACGAGAATGCCGAACATATCGATTTGAGTCTGTTCGCGGGCCCCAACAAATACAAGATCCTGCGCGAATACGGCACCGATATGGAACGCCTGATTCCGCTCGGCTGGGGCTTTTTCCTGCTGCAATGGGTCAACCGCTTCGCCGTGATTCCCGTCTTCGACTTTTTGGAATCCAAAGGCTTGAACTACGGGCTCATCATCCTGATACTGACGATTCTGTTGAAAATCGTCCTCTCGCCCGTCACCTACAAGTCGTATCTGTCCTCGGCCAAGATGCGCGTCATCCAGCCGGAAGTGGAAATCATCAACAAACGCTATCCGAAACAGGAACAGGCCATGGATAAACAACGCGCGGTCATGGCGTTGTATAAGAAAGCCGGCGTGAGCCCGATGGCGGGTTGCATCCCGATGCTGTTCCAGTTCCCGATTCTCATCGCCATGTTCCGCTTCTTCCCGGCCTCCATCGAGTTGCGGCAACAGCCCTTCCTTTGGGCCGACGACCTTTCGAGCTACGATTCGGTGCTGAACCTGCCGTTCAACATCCCGTTCTACGGCGACCACGTGAGCTTGTTCGCCCTGCTCATGGCCATCACCAACCTGCTCTACACGCGCATGACGATGAAGCAGAACGCCTCGTCCAACAGTATGCCGGGCATGAAATTCATGATGTACGCGATGCCCATTATGTTCCTCGGCCTGTTGAACAGTTATTCGTCGGCCTTGAACTATTACTACTGTATCTCCACCCTGTTCACGTTCCTGCAGATGTGGATGATCCGTCGTTTCATCGACGATAAGAAAGTCTTGGCGCAACTTCAGGAAAACAAGAAGAAGCCCGTCAAGAAATCCAAATTCCAGGCCCGTTTGGAACAGATGGCCAAACAGCAACAGGAACTCATGCGTCAGCAACAACAGCAAAAACGTCGTTAATCATTTATAAAAAACAATATCTGCTATGGGAAGAGCATTTGAATACCGCAAAGCCAGAAAATTCAAACGCTGGGGCAATATGGCCCGCACGTTCACGCGTTTGGGCAAGGAAATCACGATAGCGGCCAAGGCCGGTTCCGACCCCGCTACCAACCCGCGTCTGAGGGCCATCATCCAAACGGCCAAGTCGGAGAATATGCCGAAAGACAATATCGAACGCGCCATCAAACGCGCCACCGAAAAAGACCAGAAGGACTACAAGGAAGTGGTTTACGAGGGCTATGGCCCGCACGGCATCGGCATCCTCATCGAGACCGCGACCGACAACACGACGCGCACCGTGGCCAACCTCCGCTCCTACTTCAACAAGCTGGGCGGCAACCTCGGCGTGAGCGGCTGCCTTTCGTTCATGTTCGAACACAAATGCGTGTTCAAAATCAAGCCGCAGGGCGAAGTGAACCTGGACGATTTGGAACTGGAACTTATCGACTACGGCGTGGAAGACGTCTTCCCCGACGAGGAAACGGGCACGATTATGGTTTACGCGCCGTTCGAATCCTACGGTGAAATCCAGAAATACATCGAGGAAAACAATTTCGAACTCGTCAGCGGCGGTTTCGAACGGATTCCGACCGACACCAAGGAATTGTCGGAAGCCGAACAAGAAGAGGTGCAGAAACTCATCGACCGCATCGAAGAGGACGACGACGTGCAGAACGTATATACCAATATGCGATAAATCAAACTATGGACATTCAGGCTATCAAGCAACGTTTCGGGATTATCGGCAATTCGCCGCTGCTGTTGCGCGCGCTGGACATCGCGGTTCAGGTGGCGCCGACGGAATTGAGCGTGTTGGTGTTGGGGGAAAGCGGCTCGGGCAAGGAGTTCTTTCCGAAAATCATCCACGAGCTGAGCGCCCGTAAACATAGCAATTACGTAGCCATCAACTGCGGCGCCATCCCGGAAGGCACGATCGATTCGGAGCTGTTCGGGCACGAGAAAGGCGCGTTTACCGATGCGCGGGAAGCCCGCAAGGGTTATTTCGAGGAAGCGAACGGCGGCACCGTGTTCCTGGACGAGGTGGCCGAACTGCCGCTCTCCACGCAGGTACGCCTGTTGCGCGTGTTGGAAACGGGCGAATTCCTGAAAGTGGGTTCATCCAAACCGCAGAAAACGAATGTCCGCATCGTGGCCGCCACGAACGTCAATATTCCGGAGGCCATTCAGAAGGGCAAGTTCCGCGAGGATTTGTATTACCGTCTGAACGCGATTACGATTCAGGTGCCGGCCCTGCACGACCGCCCCGAAGACATCCCGCTACTGTTCCGCAAATTCTCGTCCGACACGAGCGAGAAATACCGGATTCCGCCTTTGGAACTGAGCGCGGAGGCGCGTGAGCTGCTGACGGCCTACCGTTGGCCGGGCAACGTGCGCGAGCTGAAGAACATCACCGAACAGCTGACGATTATCGAGAAAGACCGGCTGTTGAGCGCGGACGCCCTGCAACGCGCCCTGCCGGACGAGGCGCGGCACTCCCTCCTGCCCGTGTTGCAGACGCGGCCCGACCAGAACGGCATGACCGAGCGCGAGATTCTGTATTCGGTGCTGTTCGATATGCAGAAAGACATCCACGAGCTCAAACGCTTCATGGCGCAGGAATTGAACCGCAAGGAAGAACCGCATCTGAATACCGCCTACACGATTCTGCCGGCCGAACACGGCCAGGGTGGCATCACGCCCTACCCGACGGCGGCGGAGCCCAAGCCCGTGCGCGAGACCCGGACGGTGTCGGACGTGATTTCGGACGTGGATCTCGGCACGCTGGAACCCGTGGAGGAGGATTTGAGCCTCGGCAAGCGGGAGCAGGCGCTCATCGAGCAGGCCTTGAAGAAACACGCGGGCAACCGCCGCAAGGCCGCCGAGGAATTGGGCATTTCGGAGCGCACGATTTACCGTAAAATCAAAGAATACAGTTTACTCAAATAATGCAGATGCGGTCGGTCATAAGACGGTGCTACGGCTTGGGCGGTATCCTGCTCGGCTTGGCGTTCCTTTTGGGCGGCTGCGGCATCTATTCGTTTACGGGGGCTTCCATTCCGCCCGAAGCCAAGACCATCAACATCGGTTATTTCAAGAACAAGGCGCCCACCGTCCAGCCGACGCTGAGCACGGTGTTTTCGGATAAATTGCAGGAATATTTCGTGTCGCAGAGCAATCTGACACAGGTTTATAGCGGCGTGGCCGACATCACGGTTACGGGCGAAATCTCGCAGTACAACATCGCCCCCATCGCGTTGCAGAGCAATGACCAGGCCGCCAAGAACCGCCTGACCATCGGCGTGCGCGTACGCTATGTGAGCCGTTTCGACCCCAAGAGCAACTTCGAACAGACGTTTACGCGCTACGAAGACTGGGATGCCCAAATCAATTTGAATGCCGTGGAAGACGGGCTGATTGAAACGATTTCAACCCAACTCGTCGAAGATATCTACCAGCGGGCGTTCGTCAACTGGTAACGGTCAACCGGCGATTTCCCGCGCCAGCGCGCGTTCATCCACGCCGTCGAAATTCCCCGACGTCATCCACAACAGATTCGTACCCTGCCACGCACGGCTCTTCAAATCGGCCGTGAGCGCGGCGCTGTCGTGATAGACCTGCAAATCCGCGCGTCCGAAGCCCTCGAACACCATATCGTCGGTAATGGGCGGCAGTTTCTTATGCGCGATGGCGTGCGGGTTGTAATAGACGACCGCCACGTCGGCCTTGTCCATACAGCCTTTGTAATGAGAAAGGAACTCGCGGCTCAGGCTGCTGAACGTATGCAGTTCCATGCAGGCCACGAGCTTACGTTCCGGGAACTGCTCCTTGACGGCCTGTATCGTGGCCTCCAGTTTGGAGGGCGAATGCGCGAAATCCTTGAAAACGGTCGTGCCCTGCCCGTCCGCGATGCGTTCCAAACGGCGGGACGCGCCCTTGAATCCGGCAATCAGCCGCACGAAATCGGCTTCGGCCACGCCCAGGGCCAGGCAGACCGCCTTGGCCGCCTCTATGTTTTGCAGGTTGTGGCGTCCGAACACCTGCAAGGGCGTATCGTGCCAATACGTGATGCCGTTGTCGATGCGGTAGTCGGGGACGCCGTAGGCCACGGCCTCTGCGTCTTGCCGCTCGGAGGCGAACGTTTCCCCTATGCGTTTCACCTCCGGGTCACCCGCATAATAGATGAGTTTCCCGCCCTGCTCCACGCTGCGCGCGAAGATGTCGAACTGTTCGGTATAGATGTCGAAGGTCGGGAAAACGTTGATATGATCCCAGGCGATGCCGTTGATGACGGCGATATGCGGATGATAGAGATGGAATTTGGGCCGGCGGTCGATGGGCGAAGTCAGGTATTCGTCGCCCTCGATGACCATGACGGGGGCCGTCGGGTCGAGCCGCACCATGACGTCGAAACCCGCCAGCGGCGCGCCCACCATATAGTTGCAGTTCATGCCCACGCCTTTGAGCACGTGCAGGATCATGGCCGTGACCGTCGTCTTGCCGTGACTGCCGCCGATGACGACGCGTGTCTGACGGCGCGACTGTTCGTACAGATATTCGGGATAGGAATAGATTTTAAGGCCGAGCGCCTTGGCCCGCAAGAGCTCCGGGTTGTCTTCCCGCGCGTGCATCCCCAGGATGACGGCTTCCAAACCCGTGTCTATCTTTTCCGGAAACCAACCGGCTTGCGCCGGCAACAGGCCGTATTGCGCCAAACGGCTTTTGGCCGGATCGAAAATCTCGTCGTCAGAACCGCTGACCGTATAGCCGCTCAGATGCAGCGCGATGGCCAGATTGTGCATCGCGCTGCCGCCGATGGCGATAAAATGTATTCTTCCCATAACGTTTTATGCCTTAGCGGGCCTTGCGTTCCAGCACTTTCTCCGCCTTTTCGACGATGCCGGCCGCGTTCAGGCCATAGAAATCCATCAACTCCATCGGTTTGCCGCTCTGGCCGAATTGGTCGTCCATGCCCACCATTTCCATGGGGGTCGGCACCGTGCGGCACAGGAACTGCGCGATGGCGTCGCCGAGGCCACCGTTGAACTGGTGTTCCTCGCAGCTGACGATGCAACCCGTCTTGAGGACGGATTTCAGGATGCAGGGCGTATCCAACGGCTTGAGCGTCGAAACGCAGATGACTTCGGCCTTGACGCCCCTTTCGGCCAGGATTTCGGCGGCTTCCAAGGCCGGCCATACGAGGTGGCCGATGGCGGCCAGCGTCACGTCCGTACCTTCGAGCAGCACGTCGGCCTTGCCGATTTCAAACGGCTTGTTCGGGTCGGTGAAGTTGGGCACCTCCGGACGGCCGCAACGCAGATAGACGGGGCCGTTGTGTTCGGCGACGGCCAACGTGGCCTGATAGGCCTGGTTGTAGTCGCAGGGATGAATCACGGTCATGTTCGGCATCATGCGCATCATGCCCATGTCTTCCAAGGCCTGGTGCGTGGCGCCGTCCTCGCCTACGCTGACCCCGGCGTGGGGCGCGTAAATCTTGACGTTCTGATTGGAATAGGCCACCGACTGACGGATTTGGTCATAGACGCGGCCCGTCGCGAATTCGGCGAACGTGCCCGTGAACGGAATCTTGCCGCACAGGGCCAAACCGGCCGCCATCGAAATCATATTGGCTTCGGCGATGCCCACCTGGATGAACCGTTCGGGGAACGCCTTGGCGAAAGCGTCCATCTTGACCGAACCTTTGAGGTCGGCCGCCAAGGCCACGACTTCGGGATGACGTTTACCGGCTTCCAGCAGCCCGGCTCCGAAACCGGAGCGCGTATCTTTCTTTTCTTTAAACTGATAGGGATTCATATCGTTTTGTGTTTTTATACGTTGTTTATAAGGTGATTTTGGTCGTGGCGCCGGCTTCAATCGTGAACTCCTTGTCACGCGTGGCCGTCGTCCGCAGGTTGTATTTGGGGCGGTTCACGACGCGATACCGGCCCGGTTGCAGGTAGAGCGTCTCCATGCGCGAGGTCTCGCCGAAGACGTGTATCAACTGTTCCTTGTCGGTACCGGGCTTGTCGCTCATCTGATACAGCGACGCGCAACCGTCGCCCTGACGGCTCAACGCCAAAATGCCCGGCATCGGCAAATCGACGGTCGTGGTCTGACGCGGACGGATGTCCACGTCGCGCACGATCATACGCGGCAAGGACAGGATTTCGATGTCGTAGCGGCCACTCCGGTATTTCTCGATGTCGTTGACATACTGCACGTGCAACGTCTGCGCCGAATCCTTCTGCCGGACGATGCACGCGAGGCTCTTGGCCATATTCGTGCGCGAACCCGTCATCCGGATTTGCAGACGGCCCTGGGGCGCGTCCAAGCCGATGATGTTGTGCGTCCCGGTCTTGAGCGTGATGCTGTCCAAACGGCTGACCGGCCGCGTGTGCACGACGAGGTCATAGACGCGCAAGGGGTCCAGCGTCAGCGTGTCGGGCAAACCGCGGTAGTTAATCGTATGCACGTAGTTGTACACGACCTGCCCCGACACATGGTCGTAGAACGTCATATTGACGTCGGTTTCGGTCGGTTCGCCTTTTTCATCCAACAGATTGACCTGGGCCGAGGTATGGTCGAGCGCGTGCGAAATCACGACTTCGAACGCCCGTCCGAAATCCTCTTCCTTGGAGGCGTCGTAATACTCGCCCACACATTGGAAACTCGTCGAGAAGTTGTCGCCTATGCCGATGATGAACGGCTTGAGCGTAATGCCCTTCGTTTGCAGATAGGCCGAAGCCGCGCAGGGGTCGCCGTCGCATTCCTCGATGCCGTCGGTAATGAGGATAATGAGGTTGCGGCAGTTGTCGCAAGGCGGAAAGTCGTTGGCGGCCTGCTCCAACGCATAGGCGATGGGCGTGGCGCCTTTCGGCTTCAACATCCGGATGCTGTGGATGATTTTGGCCACGTTATTGGGCTCGAACGGCACTTCCAGCCGCGTGTCGTGGCAATCCAAGGGCGGATACTGGCTCTGATGGCCATATACGCGCAGGGCCATCTGCAGGTTGGGCGTGCCTTGCAGGCTGTCCAAAATGTTCATGAGCAGCCGTTTGGAAATCGCCATCTTCGTATCGCTCTGCCAACGCGCGTTCATCGAATTGGACGCGTCGTAAATCAACAGCACGCGGTTGGTCGTCTGCGCCCGCCCTTCCGAAACCGAAAGGCCGCACACGAAACAGGCCGCCGCGAAGACCGCCGACAGGCAAAAGCCCCGCCATCCGCTATGTAGGGTTTTCCGCTTCACGCTTCTATGATGCTATTAATAGTCGCCCAAGGTGACCGGCAACTGCGCCAGAGCGGCGGCCGCCTGTTCGTCATTGGGCGCCGTGCCGTGCCATTTGTTGTCGTTGGCCATGAAATCCACGCCGTGCCCCATCTCGGTCTTCATGAGAATCATGATGGGTTTGCCCTGTCCGCAGAGCCCCTTGGCCTGATTCAGCGTCTTTTCAATCTCGGCCACGTCGTGCCCGTTCATTTCCAGCACCGTCCAGTTGAACGATTCGAATTTGGCGCGCAGGTCGCCCAAATCCAGCACCGCCTTCGTGGAACCGTCTATCTGCAGGCCGTTGTAGTCGATTGTCGAAATGAGGTTATCCACGCCCTTGGCGCCCGCGAACATCGCGGCTTCCCAAATCTGACCTTCGCCCAACTCGCCGTCGCCGTGCAACGTATAGACGATCCCGGCGTCCCCGTCCATCTTCTTGGCCAAGGCCGCGCCCACGGCGTTCGAAAGCCCCTGCCCGAGCGAACCGGAAGCCATGCGGATGCCCGGCAGATGGTGTTGCGTGCTCGGATGGCCTTGCAGACGCGTATGGAGTTTGCGGAACGTGCCCAATTCGTCAACCGGGAAATAGCCGCAGCGCGCCAGCGTGCTGTACAGCACCGGCGAGATATGGCCGTTGGAAAGGAAGAAAAGGTCCTCCCCTTTGCCGTCCATGCGGAAAGCCTGCGGGTTGTGCCGCATTACATTAAAATACAGCACCGTGAAATAATCGGCGCAGCCCAAAGAGCCGCCCGTATGGCCGGATTTGGCGCCATGGATCATGCGGATGACATCCCGCCGGATCTGACAGGCGGTCGCATTCAATTCAGTGGTATTAAGCATCTTAACAGAGATTTTTAACAACTTACAAATATAGTACAATTATAGCCATTTGCCAAATCTGCTTTTTTTTGTAATTTTACCTCTCCGAACCGGAAAAACACATGATTTTAATCGAACGCATACGGGACTTCCTTTGGCGTTACGCCACGACGGACTTGCAGAAAGTTCCCCGCCGGGGCCGCGGCCTGAAACTGACCGAAGCCAAGACGCTGGTCCTTTACGGCGTATATGAGGCGCCGGACCAGTTCCGCACGTTCAATGCGTTCGCGGCCGAGCTCGAACGGAAAGGCCTCAAAGTCTATCGTTTCGTCTATTGGCCGAGCGCGCTGGAAGCGAC
This sequence comes from uncultured Bacteroidales bacterium, assembly GCA_947179195.1. Taxonomy (GTDB): domain Bacteria; phylum Bacteroidota; class Bacteroidia; order Bacteroidales; family P3; genus CAMXAS01. The sequence goes on along the minus strand of CAMXAS010000007.1, from coordinate 12,196 downwards.
CGTGGCCACCGACGAAGCCAAACGGCTTTTCGTCATCACGCCGCAGGATTTGGCGTTCGACCGCTGCCCCAAAGCCCTCTACCGGCAACGCCTCGCCGAAGCCACCGAACAGTCGTTTCACCTGCTGCTCGACACGTCCGAGCGTTTCCATTACGTGGACGCTTACATGGCCTGTCTGTTGCCGGCACAGTTCAAGGTGGCCTTCGTCAAGGATTTGCCGCTCAAACAGTCGCCCTACGACCTGATGCTCAAACCGGCGGACGGTCAGGACTTGCGCGGACGGCTGGATTTACTGTTACATTATCTCGACAATTTCTGATACCGCTTTTTATGGAACCGACCGCCTCTTTATCCGGCGTGGGCACCGCCCTGATTACCCCTTTCGACCGCAACGGCCACATCGACTTCAAGGCCTTGGCGCGCGTCGTCGCCTATATTACCGAACGGAAGACCGATTTCATCGTCGTACTGGGTACGACGGGCGAATCGCCGACCCTGTCGGCCGCCGAGAAACAAGACCTCTGTAAAGCCGTCGTCGAACTGAACGGGGGCCGGCTGCCGCTCGTCTTAGGCGTAGGCGGCAACGACACGGCCGCCGTGGCCGCCCGGTGCGCCGCGTTGCCCGACGGCTTCGACTACGTGCTGTCGGTGGCGCCCTATTACAACAAACCGGGTCAGGCCGGCCTGTTCGCGCACTATCAAACCGTGGCGGCGGCCTCGCCCAAGCCGGTCATCGTCTATAACATCCCCGCGCGCACGGGCGTGAATGTGGAAACGGAGACCCTGCTCCGCCTGGCCAACGAGGTAAAGGGCATCGCGGGCGTCAAGGAAGCTTCCGGCAACCTGCGCCAAATTGACGACCTGCTGGCACGGCGGCCGAAAGGCTTCGCCGTCCTCTCCGGCGACGACGCGCTCACGTTCCCCCTGCTCTGTCTCGGCGGCGACGGGGTTATCAGCACGTCGGCCAACTTCATGCCCGAAGTCTTCAAGCAGATGATGGAAGCCGTGCGCCAAGGCCGTCTGGAAGAGGCGCGCGCCTGTCATTTCAAGGCCCTGCCGCTTATCCGGCTGTTCTTTGAAGAAGGCAATCCGGTCGGCATCAAGGCCGCACTGCACCATATCGGCCTGTGCGAAAACGTTCTGCGCCTGCCGCTCGTCGAAGCCTCGGCGGATCTGTCGCGGCGCATCGCGGAAGCCGTCCGTCCCGCCTAATCGGAACTTTCCCCTCAATAGACCCGAATAAAAAACCTCCCGTCCTTCGGATTTTTCCTTGGAACGGGAGGTTTCGTTTCCGGCGCGATGCGCCGCGGCACCGGCGCTTAGGCCGTCATGGACTTGATGCCCATCTTGGCGTATTCGCCGCTGTCCAACTTCGCCTTGACCGTGTTGAACACCTTGAGCGTATATTCCACGTCTTCCATCGTGTGGACGGCGGTGGGGATAATCCGCAGGATAATCATACCCTTCGGGATAACCGGATAGGTAACGATGGAGCAGAATATGTTATATACCTCGCGCACGTCGTAGGTCAACTGCGTGGCTTCGGCTACGCTGCCGTTGAGGAATACCGGCGTAACGCAGGTGTTGGTCTTGCCGATATTGAACCCGCCCTCGCGGAAGCCGTTCTGAATCGCGTGTACAATCTCCCAGAGATGCTCGCGCAATTCGGGGTGATCCTTCATCATCTGCAAACGCTTCTGCGCCCCGATAACCAAAGGCATCGGCAGGCTCTTGGCGTAAATCTGACTGCGCATATTGAAACGCAGGTAGCGGATGATTTCTTTCTTACCCGCCACAAAGCCGCCGATCAAGGCGAAACTCTTGGCGAAGGTGCCGATATGGAGGTCGATGGCGTCTTCGCAACCGAAGTGTTCGCCGATACCGCGACCGTTGGGCCCCATCACGCCAACCCCGTGCGCATCGTCCACCATCAAACGGAAGTCGTATTTCTTCTTGAGTTCGGCCAAACCGCCAACGTTGCCCGCCTCACCGGTCATGCCGTAAACGCCTTCGGTAATGACGAGGATACCGCCGCCGGTCTTGGCGACCACTTCCTGGGCTTTCTTAATCATGCGTTCGGCATCTTCCATATCGTTGTGACGGAACTTGAAACTCTGCCCCAAGTGCAGCCGTTTGCCATCCATCAACGAAGCGTGGATTTCGGCATCGAACACAATCACGTCGTGGCGGTCAACCAAAGCGTCAATCGTGGAAACAATGCCCTGATAACCGAAATTATAAAGATAAGCGGCTTCCTGACCCACAAAGTCGGCCAAGCCCTGCTCCAACTTCATGTGTTCTGCGGTCTGCCCCGAAAGCATACGCGCCCCCATCGGGTAAGCCAAACCGTATTGGGCGGCCGCTTCGGCATCCACTTTACGCACTTCGGGATGATTGGCCAAACCGAGGTAGTTGTTCAGACTCCACACCAAGCGTTCCTTACCGTTAAACATCATGCGGTTGGAAATAGGCCCTTCCAGCCTCGGAAACATGTAATAGCCGTCGGCATCGTCGGCATATTGTCCCAACGGGCCGAAATTCTTCAGCAGTTTTTCAAAGATATCCACTATCGTAATATTTTAATAAATTATTGATTCCGTTAATAATCGCGCTTCGGTTCTGCGGCCCGCCACTTTATATTATATAGGTAGCGCGCGGCAGGGTACGGAACCGGAACGTTCCTATCCTGCAAAGATAACATTTTTTGCGTTTTTTTTAAAAAAAGGATGTAGATTTGCAGTCCTTTATTTTGGAATCATGTACAGTGCACAGAAATCCTCCGCCAAAGTCACGACCCAGACTTTGCGCAAGATGAAAGCCGCCGGCGAGAAAATCGCCATGCTGACGGCCTACGACTATTCGTTCGCCAAACTGCTGGACGAATCCGGCATCGACGTCATCCTGGTCGGCGACTCGGCCGCCAACGTCATGGCGGGTCATGTGACGACGCTCCCCATCTCGCTGGATCAGATGATATACCACGGCTGTTCGGTCATGCGGGCCGTCAAACGCGCGCTCGTGGCCATCGACCTGCCGTTCGGCAGTTATCAGGGCGACTCGCGGGAAGCCCTGCGCTCGGCCATCCGCATCATGAAGGAGACGGGCGCCGACTGCGTCAAGCTCGAAGGCGGGCGCGAAGTGGCCGAATCGGTGACCAAAATCCTGTCGGCCGGCATTCCGGTCATCGGGCATTTGGGATTGACCCCGCAGTCTATCAATAAGTTCGGTACGTATGTCGTGCGCGCCACGGGTCAGGAAGAGGCCGACCGCCTGGTGGAAGACGCCCGCCTGCTCGAAGAATTGGGCTGCTCGGCCGTCGTGATAGAGAAGGTGCCGGCCGATTTGGCGGCGCGCGTGGCCGGCCTGCTCAAGATTCCGGTCATCGGCATCGGCGCGGGCGCGGGCGTGGACGGCCAGGTGCTCGTCTTGCACGATATGCTGGGCATCACGCAGGGCTTTTCGCCGCGTTTCCTGCGCCGCTACCATAACTTGGCTCAGGAAATCAACAAATCCGTGTCGTCTTACATTGAAGACGTCAAGAGCCTGAACTTCCCGAACGCCAACGAACAATACTGATGTTTTCGGCCGACCAAATCCTCTACGAGGACAACCACGTGCTGGCGGTCTGCAAACGGCCGGGGCAAATCGTGCAGGGCGACAAGACCGGCGACGAACCGCTCTCGGAAAGCATCAAGGCCTTTATCGCACAGCGGGACCACAAGCCCGGCAACGTGTTTCTCGGCGTGGTGCACCGGCTGGACCGCCCCGTGGGCGGCGTGATTCTGTTCGCCAAGACGGGCAAGGCGCTGAGCCGCCTCAACCGCATGGTGCAGGAACGGGCGTTCCAAAAGACCTATTGGGCCATCGTGGGGCAACGGCCGCCCGCCAACGCCGGCCAACTGACGCACTACCTGTGCCGCGACGAAGCCCGCAACAAATCGTTCGTCTGCCCCGCTACGCGCAAGGACGCCAAGGAAGCCCGCCTGGACTACCGGCTCATCGCCGCGGGCGAACGCTATTACCTGCTTGAAATCCAACTGCATACCGGACGGCATCACCAAATCCGCACCCAACTGGCGGCCATCGGCTGCCCGATCAAGGGCGACCTCAAATACGGCTTTCCGCGCTCGAATCCCGACCAAAGCATTTCGTTGCACGCCCGCCGTCTGGAACTCCTGCATCCGGTGTCGCAGGCCCCGCTGCTGATTACGGCCGAACCGCCCGCCGACAAACTCTGGCAGTGCCTCAAAGCGCAGGTCCGTGCCTAAGGGGCCGTATTGCGTTTCCTGTTTTTTTTGCTTAACTTTGCGATTGTAATTCTTACGGATGATGACGGAATTGCCCGCTTTACTCACACGCTTGGAAACCAAAGCGGCCGACTTGCGCCGAAAAGTGGCCGATTTGGAAGTGGAACTGAAGAAAAGCCGCGCCCGTCTATCCGAACAAGAAGCCAAATTACAGATTTATAAACAGAAAATAAACGATTTAACTAATAGGAACCAGATATTGAAAGTCAGCAGCGCCCTCGCCCGCCCGTCCTCGCAAAAGGGCAACCCGGCGGTCGAGAAGATACTCTCGGAACTGATTGCCGAAGTTGACCGCTGCATAACGCTTTTAGACCGATAAGATGAACGAGATCCCCATTACCGTTACCATCTGCGACCGATCCTATAAACTGACGGTGAAGCCCGAAGACGAAGTGATTTTCCGCGAGTCGGCCAACCGTATCAACGACCGCATCAAGAGCTACGGACAGCACTTTGCGTTCAAGGATTATCAAGATTTACTGGCAATGGTGGCTCTGCAATATACCTCACGCGCCCTGCGCGAAGAAAGACGTCAGGCGTTCCGGGATGACGATTTGGGAGACCGCCTCCGGAAGCTGGACGAACTCTTGTCGCTTTAAGCGTTTAAAGAAAACCGCATCGCGTTCACCAACAGTTTGAAAACTCAACATTTTCAAATTTTCGGGCGGACGCTCAAGCTTGGGAAAGTAGGCTTTATCCCTCTTCGGAGAGACCTTCCTTGAAGGCGAAAGAAACTTGAAAAGGCAGGCAGCCCTATACTTATTATATCAGAGTTTTCCATAACTCTTATGAGCGCATGCGGTTTTCTTTATTTCAGTACGGGTTCCCCAAAACATCAACATTATGGATTTAAACCTAGCAATCGGGATCGGACTCGTATTGGCCGGGGCCTTGGTGACTTTCGCCTTCATGCAGTGGGGGCTGAAGAACCGGCGCCGCAAAATCATGGCCGAGGCCCGCGAAAAAGGCGAAGTGCTGCTGAAAGAAAAGGTACTGCAAGCCAAGGAACACTTCCTGCAACTCAAAACCGAACATGAACGGGCGGTTCAGGAACGCAACAACAAAGTGGCCGTGGCCGAGAACCGCATCAAGCAGAAAGAGAGCGCGCTGAATCAGAAGAACGAGGAGCTGCAACGCAAGAACAACGAGTTGTCGGCGGTGAAGGAGAACCTGAACCGTCAGTTGGAGGCCGTCGGTCAGAAACAGGCGGAACTGAACAAGCTCCACACGAAACACATCGAGCAGTTGGAAACCATTGCCGGCCTCTCCGCCCAGGAAGCCAAACGGCAGTTGGTGGAAGACCTCAAGGACGAAGCCAAGTCGGAAGCCCTTTCCCAAATCAAGGACGTCATCAACGAAGCCAAGCTGACGGCCAATATGGAGGCCAAGAAAATCGTCATCGAGACGTTGCAGCGCACGGCCACCGAACACGCCGTCGAAAACACGGTATCGGTGTTCAACCTTGAGAATGAGGAAATCAAGGGCCGCATCATCGGCCGCGAGGGCCGCAACATCCGCGCCTTGGAAGCGCTGACGGGCGTGGAAATCATCATCGACGACTCCCCCGACGCCATCATCCTGTCGGGCTTCGACCCCGTCCGCCGCGAAATCGCGCGGTTGTCGTTGCACAAACTCGTTACGGACGGCCGTATCCACCCGGCCCGCATCGAAGAGGTCGTCACCAAGACGCAGAAGCAAATCGAGCAGGAAATCATGGAGACCGGCAAGCGGACGTGTATCGACCTCGGCATCCTGAACATGAGCAGCGAGCTCATGCGCATGATCGGCAAGATGAAATACCGCTCCTCCTACGGTCAGAACCTGTTGCAGCACTCGCGCGAAACGGCCAACCTCTGCGCGACGATGGCCGCCGAACTGGGCCTGAACCCCAAAATCGCCAAACGCGCCGGTCTGTTGCACGACATCGGCAAGGTGCCCGACAACGAGCCCGACCTGCCGCACGCCATTTTGGGTATGAAACTGGCGGAGAAATACAAGGAACATCCCGACATCTGCAACGCCATCGGCGCCCACCACGACGAAATGGAGATGAACAACCTGATTGCGCCCATCGTACAGGTCTGCGACGCCATTTCGGGCGCGCGTCCCGGGGCGCGGCGCGAGGTGGTCGAAGCCTATATCAACCGGCTCAACAACCTCGAATCGTTGGCCTTGTCCTATCCGGGTGTCATCAAGACCTACGCGATTCAGGCCGGCCGCGAACTGCGCGTTATCGTTGGCGCCGACAAGGTGTCCGATAACGAAGCCTGCCAGCTGTCGCTCGACCTGTCGAAGAAGATTCAGGAAGAGATGACCTACCCCGGCCAGATCAAAATCACGGTTATCCGCGAAACGCGGGCGGTCAATTACGCCAAGTAAACGACCCGTCCGGAACCGGAGCGACCGGCCGAAGCCTCCCCTTCGAAAAATTTTTCATGGGGAGGCTTTTTGTTAATAACTTTTTTCTCCGGCCGAAATCCCTAGATTTTCAACAACCGGACTACGTTTTGCTAAAATGTCATAGGCTGTCAATTTGCCATAACTCCAAGCGTATACATTTCAACCAAACAACCACTTATTGCAATTAAAATCAAATTATTACAAAGATATAAAAGCGAAATAAATTCTCCATGTTTAATACATAAAAACGAAAATTGCAACCCCGTTTTCAGTTTTTTTTATACTTTTTTTACAACATATTTGCATTCGATTTCGGTTGTTCATAAACCGACCGCCGAAGTCACCGGAAACAGAATACAAGACCAAGTATTATAGTACATTATTGAACAGATAGCAAGAGGGAGTAGAGCATGAACGAGACGGAGCTCAATTACAAGGTAGTGTGGGACAGATGTTTAGCGTACATCAAAGACAACCTGAAAAGTCCGCAGAGTTTCAAGACGTGGTTTGAACCCATCAAACCGATGAAGCTTGAAAACAGCACGCTGACGATCCAGGTGCCGAGTACGTTCTTCTATGAATGGCTCGAAGAGCACTTCATCACGCTGTTGCGCTCCACGATCAAGCACGAGTTGGGGCCCGACGGCCGTTTGGAGTACAGTATCGTCATGGATACGACGAACCCCTACGAAATTTCCTCCACGGGCGGCCACCGGGCGGAGACCAAGAACGCGCCCATCGCGATTCCGGTCCAACCCAAGAACATCCCGACGCCCTTCCTGATTCCGGGTCTGCAAAAGGCCAAAATCCCCTCCCGCCTCAACGAGAACTATTCGTTCGACAACTTCGTGGAGGGCGACTGCAACCGTCTGGCCCGTGCCGCCGGCTTCGCCATCACCGAAAACCCGGGCAAATCGGCCTTCAACCCGCTGTTCATCTATGGGGACACGGGCTTGGGTAAGACCCACCTGCTGAACGCCATCGGCCTGCAAATCAAAGCAAAATACCCCGACCTGACCGTATTATATGTATCGGCCGAGTATTTCACGCAGCAGTTCGTGGATGCGTGCCGCAACGGCAACTCCAACAATTTCACGAACTTCTATCAGTTGATTGACGTCCTGCTCATAGACGATATCCACAAACTGGCCGGCCGCGAAGGGACGCAAAACGCGTTCTTCAGCATCTTCAACCACCTCCACCAGTCGCAGAAGCAAATCGTGCTGACATCGGACAAGGCCCCGGCCAACCTGACCGGTATGGAAGCCCGTCTGCTCTCGCGCTTCAAATGGGGTCTGGCTGCCGACATCCATATGCCGGACGTGGAGACGCGTATCGCGATTTTGCAGAAGAAAATCCATGCCAACGGCGTGGACATCCCGGACGACGTCATCGAGTACATCGCTTACAGCATCAACACGAACGTGCGTGAACTGGAAGGCGTGCTCAACTCCCTGCTGGCGCAGTCCATCCTCAACAAGAAGACCATCGACATCGACCTGGCCAAACAGATGATCGACCAAATCGTGCAGAACTCCAAGAAGGATATCTCCATCGACTTCATCAAGAAGATGGTATGCGAATACTTCGGCATTCCGGTTTCCGAAATCAACGTGTCGAGCCGCAAGCGGGAAATCGTACAGGCCCGCCAGTTGGCCATGTATTTCGCCAAACAATATACCAAATCCTCCCTGGCCATCATCGGCATGCAGTGCGGCAACAAGGACCACGCGACGGTGCTTTACGCCTGCAAGGCCGTCAACAACCTGATGGAAACCAACAAAACGTTCCGCTCCACGGTGGAGGAATTATCCAAACGCCTCAAAGCGTAACCGGTACGTCTCACCCCGAACCGTCTGACCTATGGCAAGCCAAACGCTCTATCTGCTGCCGGCCTCCTTGGGCGAGGAAGATTCGGCTTCCGTCTTACCGGCCACTTACCGCGACATCATCGCGCCCCTGCGCTTCTTCTTTGTGGAAGAGGTACGCACGGCCCGCCGTTTCCTGCGCAAGGCCGGCTTTACGGCCGACTTCGACGGGGTGACGTTCGTGCCCGTCAACGAACACAACCGCCATTTAAGCATCGATGAAATCCTGCTGCAACAGGACATCGACCTCCGGCAACTGCCCGCACAAATGGGCCTGCTGTCGGAAGCCGGCCTCCCCTGCGTGGCCGACCCCGGCGCCACAGTCGTGGCCTGGGCGCATACCAAAGGTATGACCGTCAAGCCCGTAAGCGGGCCGTCCTCCTTATTCCTGGCCTTGATGGCCTCGGGGCTCAACGGCCAATGTTTCGCGTTTCAGGGCTACCTGCCGGCCGACCCGGCGGGCCGCCAACAGAAAATCAAGGCCTTGGAAGCCCTGTCGCGCCAAAACCACCAGACGCAGATTTTCATCGAGACGCCCTACCGCAACGCCCACCTATGGGCCTCCGTCGTGGCGACCTGCCGGCCGGACACGCGGTTCTGCGTGGCCAAGAACCTCTGCATGCCGCAGGAAGACATCCGGACGATGCGCATCGCCGAATGGAAACAGGCCGGCGCGCCCGACTTCCATAAGGAGAACGCCGTTTTCCTGCTCTTAGCCGATTAACCTTTACAAGTATGAACCCGCCCTTAGCCGAACAGCTGCGTCCGCAACAACTCTCCGATTACATCGGGCAGACCCATCTGATGGGGGAAGGCGCCGTTTTGCAGAAAGCCATCCAATCCGGCACGCTGCCCTCCATGATTCTGTGGGGGCCGCCCGGCGTGGGCAAAACAACGTTGGCCTACCTGATTTCGCTGACGCTGAAACGGCCTTTCTTTACGCTCAGCGCCGTGCAGTCGGGCGTAAAGGACGTGCGCGAGGTATTGCAGAAAGCGGAGGCCTGGCTGGCGGACGCCCTCCGGCAACAGAAAACGCCTTCGCTGTTCGAGACCGCCCCGGCGGCCGAATCGCCGGCCGACCGCCGCCCCGCGCCCCCCATCCTGTTCATAGACGAAATCCACCGCTTCAGCAAGTCGCAACAGGACTCGCTGCTGTCGGCCGTGGAACGCGGCACGGTGACGTTTATCGGCGCCACGACCGAGAACCCTTCGTTCGAAGTCATCACGCCTTTACTATCGCGCTGCCAAGTGTATGTGTTGCAGTCGCTTTCGTCGGACGAGCTGGATTTGCTCATCGCACGGGCGACCGACTACCTGAAACGGCAGGCGGGCATCGACGTCCAAATCCGGGAAAGCGGAGCGCTCAAACGCATTTCGGGCGGCGACGGCCGCAAACTGCTCAACGCGCTCGACATCGTGGTGTCGTTGCTGTACGATGCCGCCAAGACGAAGCCGTCCGACGCCCCCATCGTGCTGACCGACAAAATCGTGGCCGACATCATCCAGCAGAATATCGCCACCTACGACCGCGACGGCGAGAACCATTACGACCTGATTTCGGCCTTTATCAAGTCGATGCGCGGTAGCGACCCGAACGCGGCCGTCTATTACCTCGGCCGGATGCTCGCCGGCGGCGAAGACCCCAAGTTCATCGCGCGCCGTATGTTGATTTTAGCGTCCGAAGACATCGGCAACGCCAACCCCAACGCCCTGCTGTTGGCCAACGCCTGCTTCGACACCGTGCATAAAATCGGCTATCCCGAATGCCGCATCACGCTGAGCCAAACCGCCATCTACCTGGCCTGCTCGCCCAAGAGCAACGCTTCCTATATGGCCATCGACATCGCGTTGGAGAAAATCAAGCAGACGGGCGACCTGCCCGTGCCGTTGCAAATCCGCAACGCCCCCACCTCGCTCATGAAAGACCTGGGCTACGGGCAGAATTACCGCTACGCCCACGACTACGACGGCAATTTCGCCGATATGGAGTTCCTGCCGGCCGGCCTCGAAGGCTTCCGCTTCTACGACCCGGGCGACAACGCCAAGGAACGGGATATGCGGCAACGCCTGCGGCAACTTTGGCAGGAGAAATACGGCTATTAAACATCATCCATCATGACTGCAGAAGAAAAAATCCAACAGCTGACCCAACGGTTCTCGGTACTGGAAGACTGGACCGACCGCTATGCGCTGCTCATCGACTTAGGCAAATCGTTGCCCTTGCTCCCGGATGCGGAGAAAGCCGAAAACCTGCTGATAAAGGGTTGCCAGTCTCGGGTTTGGATAAAGGCCGAGCTCAAGGACGGCCTCGTCTATTTCAAGGCCGATTCCGATGCCGTCATCACGAAGGGGTTGGCGGCCCTGCTGCTGGAAGTCTTTTCCGGCCAAAGCCCGCAGACGATTTTGGATACGCCGCTCGACTTTCTGGAACAAATCGGCCTGCGGGAGCACCTCTCGCCGACACGCTCCAACGGCTTGAACGACATGATCAAGCAAATCAAACTCTACGCCCTCGCGTTCAGCCTCAAAAAATGACGCCTTTTGCAAAAACAGCGTTTTTTTCGTAAATTCGCGCTTTTAAGGCCATTTTTACATGCTCGAACCTTTATACGCGCCGCTGCGCCCCGCGTTGGCGGACGTGGAACAATATATCGAACGGCTGACGCAAAGCGACTTCCCGCTCTTGGAACAGGTCGGGAAACACCTTTTTAACCGGAAAGGCAAGCAGTTGCGCCCGCTGTTGCTACTCTACACGCACCGGCTCTTCCAACCGGAGGCCGCTATCGCGGACGAGGCCTTGCGTTGCGCCGCCCTCATTGAAATCCTGCATACTTCCTCGCTCGTGCACGACGACGTCGTGGACGAGGCCGACCGACGGCGCGGACAGGCTTCGGTGCGGGCGTTGCTCGGCAACCGGACGGCCGTCCTTTCGGGCGACTACTTGATTTCGAACGCCTTTCTAAGGGCTTTCCACCATAATGACACCTCCCCGCTGATTCTTTCCATGCTCGGCATCATCCGCACGATGTGCGAGGGCGAGTTGTTGCAACTGCAATACACGGCCAATCCGGACATGGACGAAAGCGTTTACGGACGCATTATCGCCGGCAAGACGGCCGCGCTCTTCGGCCAATGCGGCTACTGCGGCGCCATGACGGCCGGGGCCACGCCAAAGCAGGCGCAACTATCGCGGCAGGTGGGCGAAGCGGCCGGCATGGCGTTCCAAATCAAGGACGACCTGTTGGACTTGGATATCGCCACCGAAGCCAAAGAGGGCAAAACGGCCGGTAACGACCTGAAGGAAGGCAAGATAACGCTGCCAACGCTCTTTTACCTCCGCACGTTGGACGAGGCCGGCCGCCGCGCCTTTTTCGATTGGCTGCAACGGCCCGCACAATGGCAAGCCGGCGAACTGGCGGAGCGTCTGGCGCAAATCCGCCGAAGCGGGGCGGAGGATTACTGCCGGCAACGCATGGCCGCCTATGCGCAACAGGCGCAGGACGCGTTCGCGCGCCTGGGCATTCCCCAGCCGCTTTTTGAAGAATTGCTGAAACTTATTTGTTTGTAATATCACATTGAATACCAATACATGAAATCGTTTAACTTGAAGCGGATTATAGG
>CAMXAS010000006.1 GCA_947179195.1 uncultured Bacteroidales bacterium | reverse complement strand
CCCCGAAGCACACGCCGATGGAGATGATGGAGGTAATCCACACCAAAGTCGTCAACGGGGTTTCGAAGTTGAAATGCGCCGCGTTTTTGAAACGGTGGGTGGACCAGGCGTTATTTATAAAGTAGGAGAGAAGCGAGGTAATCACCATGATGATACGCATGACGAAAATCCAGACGATGAGTTGCGGCTGGAATTCCACGCCGAGCGCCAGCAGGATGAACGAAATCAAGGCCACGCCGGTCACGCCGTAGGTCTCGAAGCCGTCGGCGGTCGGGCCGACGCTGTCGCCGGCATTGTCACCCGTACAGTCGGCGATGACGCCGGGGTTCCGCGGGTCATCCTCGCCGATTTTGAAGACCACCTTCATCAGGTCGGCCCCGATGTCGGCTATTTTCGTGAAGATACCGCCGGCAATCCGCAACGCGCTCGCACCCAACGATTCCCCTATGGCGAAGCCGACGAAGCAGGCGCCCGCACAGTCGGACGGCACGAACAGCAGGATGAACAGCATCATGATGAGTTCCACCGTGATGAGGAACAGGCCGACGCTCATACCGGCCCGCAGCGGGATATTGACCACCGGCCACGGCTTGCCTTTCAGTGAGGCGAAGGCCGTGCGGCTGTTGGCAATCGTATTGATACGGATGCCGAACCACGCCACACCGTAAGACCCTAGGATGCCGAGGATGGCCCACAGCAACACGAGCAGCACCTTGGGCATCGGCATATGGGAAAGGCCGGAGAAATAATACGTCATGGCCAGCCCCACGATGCAAAACAGGATAATCAGGAAGCGTCCCTGTTGTTTGAGGTAGGTCTTGCAGGTTTCGTAAATCGTATGCGACACCTGCGCCATGGAGGTATGCACGGGCAATTTCTTGATGCCATGGTATTGGTGCAGTACGAAGTACATGATAATCAGGATCAGGATGCCGCCTAAGCCAAGCATTTGCCATCCGTTCAGGGATAGGTTCGAAAAGATGGCGTTACGCAGATCCGGCACCACCAGATCGGCTTCGTTGGCGAATGCCGCGGACAAAAATCCCGGCAGTAAGGCCGCCAACGTCACGGGCGTTTTCTTCATAAGTCGGTTTGTTTGGGTTGATATATCGGTCGTTCCAAATGAACGCCGTTCAAATAACCTACAAATATAATAAAATAGTAGGTTCGTCCAACAAAAATCAACAGATAAAATGCACAAAAACATAAAAAAGCGCAAAAAAGTGAAAAAAAAGTTACGAAAGTTTGCGTAAGTCAAAAAAAAGCCGTACTTTTGCAATCCTTTTTGATGAAGGGCGTGCCTATGCCAATGTAGCTCAGTTGGCCAGAGCAGCTGATTTGTAATCAGCCGGTCGGGGGTTCGAATCCCTTCATTGGCTCACTAAGGAAGTGGGAAAGGAAAAGTGCTGTAAAGCTTAGAACGCAACGAAACGAAGATTGGTGTTGTAACCCGGGGGGATTCCAGAGCGGTCAAATGGACCAGACTGTAAATCTGTCGGCTTAGCCTTCGGAGGTTCGAATCCTCCTCCCCCCACACCAGCACTTAGGCGGAAGTAGCTCATTTGGTAGAGCGATAGCCTTCCAAGCTATAGGTGGCGGGTTCGAGCCCCGTCTTCCGCTCGCTTGCCGACATAGCTCAGTGGTAGAGCACTTCCTTGGTAAGGAAGAGGTCGCGAGTTCAACTCTCGCTGTCGGCTCAAAATGCCCCGAAAGGGGTTTTAGTGCTTAGATAGAAGACATTGCAGATAACATTGCAAAACAAAATAAGTCTAAACATTTAAACAATTTGTAATATGGCAAAAGAAAATTTCGTGCGTACTAAACCGCACGTAAACGTAGGTACGATCGGTCACGTTGACCACGGTAAAACGACTTTGACCGCCGCCATCACGACGGTTTTGGCCGCCAAAGGTCTTTCCGAACTGAAATCCTTCGACGCGATCGACAACGCGCCCGAAGAAAAGGAAAGAGGTATTACCATCAATACTTCCCATATCGAGTATCAGACGGAAGGCCGTCACTATGCGCACGTTGACTGCCCGGGCCACGCCGACTACGTTAAGAACATGGTAACGGGTGCCGCTCAGATGGACGGTGCCATCCTCGTTGTAGCCGCCACCGACGGTCCCATGCCCCAGACGCGTGAACACATCCTGTTGGCCCGTCAGGTAGGTGTACCCCGTATCGTGGTTTTCATGAACAAGGTTGACTTGGTTGACGACCCCGAATTGTTGGATTTGGTTGAAATGGAAATCCGTGAACTGTTGACGTTCTACGGTTTCGACGGCGACAACACGCCTATCATCCGCGGTTCCGCTTTGGGTGGTTTGAACAACGAACCGAAGTGGGTTGAAAAGATCGTTGAATTGATGGATGCGGTTGACACCTGGATTCCGCTGCCTCCGCGTGACATCGATAAAGACTTCCTGATGCCGATCGAAGACGTGTTCTCGATCACCGGTCGTGGTACCGTTGCCACGGGTCGTGTTGAATCCGGCGTTGTTAACTCCGGCGACCCCGTTGACATCATCGGTATGGGTGCTGAAAAACTGAAATCCACGGTAACGGGTGTTGAAATGTTCCGTAAGATTTTGGACCGCGGCGAAGCCGGCGACAACGTAGGTCTGTTGCTCCGTGGTATCGACAAGGACCAGATCCGTCGTGGTATGGTTATCGCCAAGCCGGGTTCCGTAACCCCGCACAAGCACTTCAAGGCTGAAGTTTATATCTTGAAGAAAGAAGAAGGTGGCCGTCACACGCCGTTCCACAACAAATACCGTCCGCAGTTCTATTTCAGAACGACCGACGTAACCGGCGAAATCACTTTGCCGGCCGGTGTTGAAATGGTAATGCCCGGCGATAACTTGACGATTGAAGTGAACTTGATTGCTGAAATCGCCATGAACAAGAACCTCCGCTTCGCTATCCGTGAAGGTGGTAGAACGGTAGGTGCCGGTCAGGTAACGGAAATTTTGGACTAATTCTAGTTTGAAATAAATCCTGAATAGAAAGGCATTGGTTTTACCGATGCCTTTCTTTGGGTTTAAGGGGCATAGTTTAAGGGCAGAATAGCGGTCTCCAAAACCGTTGATGGGAGTTCGAATCTCTCTGCCCCTGCAAAAAAAGAAGCGTAAAATGTCGAAAATAGTAAACTACTTCAAGGCCAGTTACGACGAATTGGTGCATAAAGTGTCGTGGCCTACCTATTCCGAATTGCAGAATAGCGCCGTAGTCGTATTTGTAGCCGCTTTGATTATCGCTTTGGTGGTATTCATCATGGACTTTGTGTTAGGTGCCCATAGCGATATGGCGTGGAAAGGCATTTTAGGCTATATTTATGATCTGTTAAGTTAGAAAGAACGGATAAGCGGCGTAGAAGGGGCTTTTTCAGACATAGCTTCCAATGTCTGCCGGATAAGTCGCTTATTGATCTATATTGTTAAATTTCAGGCGTTTCGAAAGGTATGAGCGAACAAGTGAAAAGCTGGTATGTAATCCGTTCCGTTAGCGGAAAGGAAAAGAAGGTCAAGGAATATCTGGAGAGTGAAATCAACAGGTTGAACTTGAACGATTACATCTCGCAAGTACTGATTCCCACCGAAAAAGTGTACACGATCCGGAACGGCAAGAAGGTCAGCCAAGAGCGGACTTATTTGCCTGGTTACGTTCTGGTTGAAGCGTTGCTCGTGGGAGAGATTCAGCACATCATCCGAAACATCCCGAATGTATTGGGCTTCTTAGGGTCTCAAGGCGATCCGGTGCCGATGCGTCCGGCCGAGGTCAACCGTATCCTCGGCAAGATGGACGAACTCTCGTCCCAGACCGAAGAGATTGTGGAACCCTTTATTGTCGGCGAACCCGTCAAGGTGATTGACGGTCCGTTCAACAACTTTTCGGCGGTGATCGAGGAGGTGAATGAAGAGAAGAAAAAACTGAAAGTAATGGTTAAGATATTTGGACGCAAGACGCCTCTCGAGCTTAATTTTGTCCAAGTAGAAAAGGAATAGTATAGGTCTGTTCTCGTCAAAAAACATTTTAAACAAACGTAAAATGGCAAAGCAAGTTAGTGCACTGATTAAATTGCAGATAAAAGGTGGTGCTGCCAATCCTTCTCCTCCCGTAGGTCCTGCCTTGGGTGCCAAGGGTGTCAACATTATGGAGTTCTGCAAACAGTTTAACGCACGTACGCAGGATAGCGCAGGCAAGGTATTGCCGGTTATCATCACGGTGTACGCCGATAAATCGTTTGACTTCATCGTTAAGACGCCTCCCGTTGCGGTTCAGCTTAAGGAAATGTCCAAAGCCAAGAAAGGTTCCGCCGAACCTAACCGTAACAAGGTAGCCAGCGTGACCTGGGATCAGGTAAAAACCATCGCGGAAGCCAAAATGCCCGATTTGAACTGCTTTACGGTAGAATCCGCCATGAAAATGGTGGCCGGTACCGCCCGCAGTATGGGTATCGAGGTCAAAGGCGATAAGCCTGCCTTGTAATTTATTCAAAAGTGAAAGCCCGGGAGGGCTCAAAACCTTTAAACAAACAACTATCAATGGCAAAAATATCTAAAAAGAGAAAAGAAGCTTTAGCCAAGGTAGACAAGACCAAACTGTACAGCTTGGACGAAGCGGCGGCGCTGGTCAAGGACATTACCTTCACGAAGTTCGACGCCTCTATCGATTTGGATGTACGCTTGGGCGTAGATCCCCGTAAGGCCAACCAAATGGTGCGCGGGGTCGTTGCCTTGCCGCACGGTACCGGTAAACAGGTCCGCGTGTTGGTATTGTGTACGCCGGATAAGGAAGAGGAAGCTAAAGCTGCCGGAGCCGATTTCTGCGGATTGGACGAATACGTGGAAAAGATCAAAGGCGGTTGGACGGACATTGACGTTGTTATTACCACGCCGAACGTAATGCCTAAAGTCGGTGCCCTGGGTAAAATCCTCGGCCCGCGCGGCTTGATGCCTAACCCCAAGACCGGTACGGTCACGATGGAGGTGGGCAAGGCCGTACAGGAAGTCAAGGCCGGTAAGATCGACTTCAAAGTAGACAAATTCGGTATCATCCACACCGGGGTGGCGCGTGCGTCCTTCGATGCGAAGAAAATCGCCGACAACGCGCGGGAAGTGCTTCAGACCATTCTCAAGCTGAAACCCGCCGCCGCGAAGGGGACGTATATGCAGAGCGTGTATATCTCCAGCACGATGAGCCCGGGTATTCAGATTGATCCGAAGTCTATTTAAGTCAGTCCGAACAAAAAACAAATTTGGTAAATCAACAAGGTATGAAGAAAGAAGAGAAAAGCCAGGTTGTGGAATCGATCTTCGCTGAAGTTACGGCCAGACCGCACTTGTATATTACCGACATCGCAGGTTTGAATGCGGCGGATACAAGCAAGCTCAGACGGTTGTGCTTCAAGAAGAACGTGAAGCTGATCATGGTGAAGAATACCTTACTGAAGAAAGCCTTGGAAAAAACGGACGTGGATTACAGCGAGTTGTTTCCGACGATGAAAGGCACGACTGCCGTCATGCTGTCTGAAATCAACAACGCGCCCGCCCAATTGATTCAGGAATTTCGTAAAACCTCCGAAAAACCGGTGCTGAAAGGCGCTTACGTGGAAGAATCCTTCTATGTCGGCGACCAGACGCTCGACGCTTTGGCTCACATCAAGTCCAAGTCCGAGTTGATCGGCGAGGTAATCGGTCTGTTGCAATCGCCGCTGCAAGGTGTATTGGGTGCGCTGGAATCGGCGCCGCGTACGCTGGCCGGCGTTGTCAAAACGCTTTCGGAAAGAGCGGAATAAGTAAGGTAAACAACAAAAAAAATTAATTAGTAACCATTAAAAATTTAAATAAAATGGCAGACATTAAAGCTTTAGCAGAACAGTTAGTAAATTTGACCGTTAAGGAAGTAAAAGAATTAGCGGACGTATTGAAAGAAGAATATGGTATTGAACCCGCCGCCGCGGCTGTTGCCGTAGCTGCTCCCGGTGCCGCCGCTGCCGGTGCCGCCGCTGCCGAAGAAAAATCTTCTTTCGACGTTATTCTGAAGAACGCCGGCGCCAACAAGTTGGCCGTTGTTAAACTCGTTAAGGAGTTGGCCAGCCTCGGCTTGAAAGAAGCCAAGGAATTGGTAGACGCCGCCCCGAAACCGGTCAAGGAAGGCATCGCGAAAGACGAAGCCGAAGCTTTGAAGAAGAGCTTGGAAGAAGCCGGTGCGGAAGTAGAAGTGAAATAATTTCTTCTTTCGTTCCAAGGTCAAGGAACATGGCTTTTCACCGTAAAAGCCGTGTTCCTTATTTTGGTTTATGGTGTTGTTGTCCGTAAAACGGCGGCAGCCTGCCAATTTTTAACGTTTTATTAAAACCCTACTACGTTGTCTACGAAAACGATAAAAAAGATAAATTTTGCTTCGACCAAACCGGCGGAGCATATAGATTTTCTGGATATACAGTTGAAGTCGTTCCGCGATTTCTTCCAGTTGGAAACCAATCCTGAAAATCGGGTTGACGAGGGGCTGTATAAAGTTTTTGCAGAGAATTTTCCCATTACGGATGCGCGCAACAATTTCGTATTGGAATTTTTGGATTATTTCATCGATCCGCCCCGTTACAGCATCGACGAATGCTTGAACAGGGGGTTGACGTATAGCGTGCCGTTGAAAGCCAAACTCAAGCTTTCCTGCACCGATTCGGAACACGAGGATTTCAAGGATGTTATACAAGATGTTTATCTGGGGATGATTCCCTACATGACGCCGAGCGGCTCGTTCATCATCAACGGGGCCGAACGCGTTATCGTATCCCAGTTGCATCGTTCGCCGGGCGTATTTTTCGGCACGAGCTACCACTCGAACGGCCAGCAGTTGTATTCCGCCCGCATCATTCCGTTCAAGGGCTCTTGGATGGAATTCACCACCGACATCAGCAACGTGATGTTCGCCTATATCGACCGTAAGAAGAAGTTGCCGATTACGACGCTGCTCCGGGCGATAGGCTACGAAACGGATAAAGATATTTTGGAAATATTCGACTTGGCCAAGGAAATCAAAGTCAGCAAGGCCGGGTTGAAAAAGTATATAGGTACACGTTTGGCGGCGCGCGTCGTCCGGTCCTGGGTTGAAGATTTCGTGGACGAGGATACGGGCGAAGTCGTTTCCATCGAACGTACCGAGGTCATCATCGACCGTGAAACCGAGTTGTCGGAACGTCACATCGATATGATTGTGGACGCGGGCATCAAGACCGTGTTGATTCACAAGGAAGAGAACGACAGCAATCTGGATTGCTCCATCATCTTCAACACGCTGCAAAAGGATGCGGCCAACAACGCCAAGGAAGCGGTCGAATTCATCTACCGCCAGTTGCGGAGCGCCGAACCGCCAGACGAAGAGACGGCGCGCGGCATCATCGAAAAGCTGTTCTTCTCCGACAAGCGTTACGATTTGGGCGAAGTAGGCCGTTACCGTATCAACCGCAAGTTGGATTTGACGACGCCGTTGGATGTACGCGTCCTGACGAAGGAAGACATCATCTGCATCATCAAGCACCTGATAGAACTCATCAACTCGCACGCCGAAGTGGACGATATCGACCACTTGAGCAACCGTCGTATCCGGACGGTGGGCGAGCAGTTGTACGCCCAGTTCGGCGTCGGCCTCAACCGTATGGCCCGTACGATTCGCGAAAGAATGAACGTACGCGACAACGAGGTGTTCACGCCCATGGATTTGATTAACGCCAAGACGCTGTCTTCCGTCATCAATTCGTTCTTCGGAACGAACCAGCTCTCGCAGTTCATGGACCAGACGAACCCGCTGTCCGAAATCACGCACAAGCGCCGTATCTCGGCCTTGGGCCCCGGCGGTCTGTCGCGTGAGCGCGCGGGCTTCGAGGTGCGAGACGTTCACTACACGCACTACGGTCGTCTGTGTACGATTGAAACGCCCGAAGGCCCGAACATCGGTCTGATTTCCTCGCTCTGCGTCTTCGCCGTCATCAACAAGTTGGGCTTCATCGAAACGCCCTACTATAAAGTGGAGAACGGCAAGGTGGCCATCAACGAGGATCCGGTTTACCTGACGGCCGAAGAGGAAGAAAACACGATTATCGCGCAGGCCTGTACGCCCATCGAGGCCGACGGCCAAATCAAGGAAAGCCGTATCAAGGCCCGTCATTTGGCCGACTTCCCGATTGTAGCCAAGGAGGAAGTCAACCTCATGGACGTGGCGCCCAACCAGATTGCCTCCATCGCGGCTTCGTTGATTCCGTTCTTGGAACACGACGACGCCAACCGTGCGTTGATGGGCTCGAACATGATGCGTCAGGCCGTGCCTTTGTTGCAGCCTGAAGTGCCGATTGTGGGAACGGGTCTGGAACCGCACGTGGCGCAGGATTCCCGCGTGTTGATCAACGCAGAGGGCGACGGGGTCGTGACCTATGTCGATGCCAATACGATTACGATTCGCTACGAAATGAGCGAAGAGGAACGTCTGACCAATTTCGACGACGACGCCAAGACCTATACGCTCACCAAGTTCCGCCGCACGAACCAAAGCTCGTGCATCAACCTGACGCCGATTGTCCGCAAGGGCGACACCGTCAAGAAAGGGCAGGTGCTTTGCGAGGGTTACGCGACGCGCAACGGCGAGTTGGCCTTGGGCCGCAACCTGAAAGTGGCGTTCATGCCGTGGAAGGGTTACAACTTCGAGGATGCCATCGTGATTTCGGAGCGCGTGGTCAAGGAAGACCTCTTTACGTCCATCCACGTGGAAGAATATACGTTGGACGTGCGCGAAACCAAGCGCGGCATGGAGGAACTGACGAGCGACATCCCGAACGTCAGCCAGGAAGCCACCAAGGATTTGGAAGAAAACGGTATCGTCCGTATCGGTTCCGAAGTCAAGGAAGGCGATATCCTTATCGGTAAGATTACGCCCAAGGGCGAGTCCGACCCTACGCCGGAAGAGAAACTGCTGCGCGCCATCTTCGGCGACAAGGCCGGCGACGTCAAGGACGCTTCGTTGAAGATGCCGCCTTCGGCCAGCGGTACCGTTATCGCGACCGACCATTTTGAAATCAAGGGCAAGACCAAAGGCAAGGATAAGAAAGACAAGGACGACCTGAAATTGCTGGAACGCGACTTCAACAAGGAGGTTCAGGAATTGAAGGCCAAATTGGTGGAAAAACTCCTGCAGATTGTGGGCGACAACAAGTCGGCCGGTGTATATAGCAACCTGCGTGAGGAACTCATCGCCAAGAAAGTCCGCTTCACGGCCAAGACGTTGATGGAACTGGATTACCAGACGGTCAACCCGGCCAAGTGGACGAACGACGAAGAGGTCAATGCCTTGATAAAACGTCTGCTCAATAACTACAACATTAAGTACCGCGAACTGCTGGGCCGCTTCCAGAGAAGCCGGTTCGAAAAGACGGTGGGCGCCGAGTTGCCCGTCGGCGTGGTTCAGATGGCCAAGGTCGTCATCGCCAAGAAGCGTAAGCTGCGTATCGGTGACAAGATGGCCGGCCGTCACGGTAACAAGGGTATCGTGGCCCGCATCGTCCGCGAGGAGGATATGCCGTTCCTCGAAGACGGTACACCGGTGGATATCGTATTGAACCCGTTGGGCGTACCTTCGCGTATGAACCTCGGGCAGATTTACGAGACCGTTTTGGGCTGGGCCGGCAAGGAATTGGGCTTGCAGTTCGCGACCCCGATTTTCGACGGTGCCGAACCCGAAGAAATCGACAAGTACATCAAGGAAGCGGGCTTGCCGCAATATGGCCGTACGTACCTGTACGACGGCGGTACCGGCGAGCGTTTCGACCAACCGGCCACGGTGGGCTACATCTACATGATTAAGCTGCACCACATGATCGACGACAAGATGCACGCGCGTTCGATCGGGCCGTACTCGCTTATCACGCAACAGCCGTTGGGCGGTAAGGCGCAGTTCGGTGGTCAGCGTTTCGGTGAGATGGAAATCTGGGCTTTGGAAGCGTTCGGCGCGGCCAATATCCTGCAAGAGGTATTGACGGTCAAGTCCGACGACGTGAACGGACGTGCCAAGGCTTACGAAGCGATTGTCAAGGGCGAGAATATGCCGACGCCTTCTATCCCGGAATCTTTCAACGTACTCATCAACGAGTTGAGAGGTTTGGGCTTGGAAGTATCGTTCAGCTAAACCGTTGACGGAACCCTAAATATTAACATTCAATCTAACTACATATATGGCGTTGAAAAAAGAAGGTCCTGTTGCACTGGATTTTAATAAAATCACCATCAGTCTGGCCTCTCCGGAAACCATTTTGGAGCGTTCTCACGGAGAAGTGACCAAGCCGGAGACCATCAACTACCGTACCTACAAGCCGGAACGCGACGGCTTGTTCTGCGAACGCATTTTCGGCCCGATTAAAGACTGGGAATGCCATTGCGGTAAATATAAACGTATCCGTTATAAAGGCATCGTCTGCGACCGATGCGGGGTGGAAGTGACCGAGAAGAAGGTAAGACGCGAACGCATGGGCCACATCCAGTTGGTCGTGCCGGTGGCGCACATCTGGTTCTTCCGTTCGCTGCCGAACAAAATCGGCGCGCTGTTGGGGATGCAGACCAAGAAGTTGGAATCCATCATTTACTACGAAAAGTATGTGGTGATCCAACCCGGTATCAAGGCCGCCGACGGCATCGAGTTCATGCAGTTCCTCTCGGATGAGGAATACTACGACATCGTGGACAACTTGCCGGCCGACAACGCCTTGCTCGACGACAGCGACCCCAACAAGTTCATCGCCAAGATGGGCGGTGAAGCCTTGTACGATTTGCTCAAACGCATCGATTTGGATGCGCTTTCCTACGAATTGCGCGACCGCGCGAACAAGGAGACCTCCCAGCAGAGAAAACAGGAGGCCTTGAAGCGTCTGAATGTCGTGGAAGCCTTTCGCGAATCGCAGACCCGTATCGAGAACCGTCCGGAATGGATGATCATGAAGGTGGTTCCGGTCATCCCGCCCGATTTGCGTCCGTTGGTGCCGTTGGATGGCGGCCGTTTCGCCACCTCCGACCTCAACGACCTATACCGCCGCGTCATCATCCGCAACAACCGTCTCAAACGCCTTATCGAAATCAAGGCGCCCGATGTCATCATGCGTAACGAAAAGCGTATGTTGCAGGAAGCCGTCGATTCGCTGTTCGACAACAGCCGCAAGGCGCGCACGGTCAAGAGCGACGGTACGCGACTGCTCAAATCCCTCTCCGACAGTTTGAAAGGTAAGCAAGGCCGTTTCCGTCAGAACCTGTTGGGTAAACGTGTCGATTATTCGGGCCGTTCGGTTATCGTCGTAGGGCCGGATTTGAAGATGAACGAATGCGGTTTGCCGAAAGACATGGCGGCCGAATTGTACAAGCCGTTCATCATCCGCAAGCTGTTGGAGCGCGGTATCGTCAAGACCGTGAAATCGGCCAAGAAGATTGTGGAACGCAAAGACCCGGTTATTTGGGACATCCTTGAAAACATCATGAAAGGGCACCCCGTTCTGTTGAACCGTGCCCCGACCTTGCACCGTCTGGGTATCCAGGCGTTCCAGCCCAAACTCATCGAGGGTAAGGCCATGCGTCTGCACCCGTTGGTATGTACGGCCTTCAACGCCGACTTCGACGGTGACCAGATGGCCGTTCACGTGCCGCTCGGCAACGCGGCCATTTTGGAAGCCCAGTTGCTGATGCTGGCTTCGCACAACATCTTGAACCCCGCCAACGGTGCGCCTATCACGGTACCGTCGCAAGACATGGTATTGGGTCTGTATTATCTGACCAAAGGCCTCAAATCGGAAGGCGACCTGAAGGTACAGGGCGAAGGTTCCGTGTTCTATTCGGCCGAAGAGGCGTTGATCGCCTATAACGAAGGCCGCGTGGATATGCACGCCTGGGTGAAGGTGCGTTTGGAGAATCCCGACGGCTCGACCTATCTGCTTGACACCACGGTGGGCCGTATCATCTTCAACCGCGTGGTGCCGAAGGAATACGGCTTCATCAACGAACTGCTGACCAAGAAATCGTTGCGCGACATCATCTCCGACGTGTTGATGAAGACCGGCAACGCCAAGACGGTTCAGTTCCTTGACGACATCAAGAGCCTCGGTTACCGCACGGCCTACAAGGGGAGCCTCTCGTTCAACCTGGGCGACGTCATCGTACCGGAAATCAAGGAAGAATTGATTGCCAGCGCGAACAACGACGTGGACGAAGTGATGGGCAACTACAACATGGGTTTCATCACGAACAACGAACGTTACAACCAGATTATCGATATCTGGACCCATACGAACTCCAAACTGACGACGGCGGTAATGAAACAGTTGTCGGCCGACCGTCAGGGCTTCAACCCGGTGTTCATGATGCTGGATTCCGGCGCGCGTGGTTCTAAGGAACAGATCCGTCAGCTGTGCGGTATGCGTGGTTTGATGGCCAAGCCTCAGAAATCCGGCGCCAGCGGCGGCGAAATCATCGAGAACCCGATTTTGGCGAACTTCAAGGAAGGCCTTTCGGTATTGGAGTACTTCATCTCTACGCACGGTGCCCGTAAGGGTTTGGCCGATACGGCCTTGAAGACGGCCGACGCCGGTTATCTGACGCGTCGTCTCGTGGACGTGGCGCAGGATGTCATCATTTCGGAAGAAGACTGCCACACGCAGCGCGGTCTGATCGCCACGGCCTTGAAGAAGAACGACGAGGTGGTGGAAACCCTGTACGAACGTATCTTGGGTCGTACGGCGGTCGATGACATCTACCATCCGCAGACCAACGAACTCATCGTGGCGGCCGGCGAGGAAATCACCGAAGAAATCGCGCAGAAGATAGAGGATTCGCCCATCGAGGAAGTGGAAATCCGTTCGGTGCTGACGTGCGAATCCAAGCACGGTGTCTGCGCCCGTTGCTATGGCCGTAACCTGGCCACGCGCAAGATGGTGCAGAAGGGCGAGGCCGTCGGCGTTATCGCGGCCCAGTCCATCGGCGAACCCGGTACCCAGCTGACGTTGCGTACGTTCCACGTCGGTGGTGTGGCCGGTGGCAACATCGGTACCAACGCGCGTATTGAACCCAAATACGACGGTATCATTGAAATCGACGAATTGCGCAGCGTGCCTTACACGAAAGAGGACGGCACGAAATGCGAGGTCGTTATCGGCCGTTCGGCGGAACTGCGGGTCGTTGACCCCAACACCAAGGCCGTACTGACCGTGGCCAATATCCCTTACGGCGCCTGGCTGTACGTCAAGCATGGCGATGCCGTGAAAGCCGGCACGCTGTTGGCCGACTGGGATCCGTACAATGCCGTCATCATCTCCGAAGTCAGCGGTCGGATTTCGTTCCAGAATTTGGTCGAAAACGTCACGTTCCGCGTGGAATCGGACGACCAGACCGGCTACAAGGACAAGGTGATTATCGAATCCCGTCAGAAATCCAAGAACCCGTCCATCAACGTGTTGTCGGAGTCGGGCGAAATCCTGAAGATTTACGACATCCCGGTGGGCGCCCACGTGGTCATCGACGACAACGTCGATATCAAGGCCGGTGAAATTCTGGTCAAAATCCCGCGTTCGTTCGGCAAGTCGGGCGATATCACGGGCGGTTTGCCGCGTGTAACCGAATTGTTCGAGGCGCGTAACCCGTCCGACCCGGCCATCGTTTCGGAAATCGACGGTATCGTCAGCTTCGGCAAGAAACTCAAACGCGGCCACCGCGAGGTTATCATCACGGCGCGCACGGGCGAGGAGAAATCCTATCTGATTCCGACCTCCAAGCAGATTCTGGCTCAGGAAAACGACTATGTCAAGGCGGGTACGCCGCTCTCCGAGGGCGACATCACGCCGGCCGACATCCTCGCCATCAAGGGCCCGATGAAGGTTCAGGAATACATCGTCAACGAGGTACAGGAAGTTTACCGTCTGCAGGGCGTAAAAATTAACGACAAGCACTTCGAAATCATCGTGCGTCAGATGATGCGCAAGGTGGAAGTCATCGACCCGGGCGACACCAACTTCCTCGAAGGCGAACTCGTCAACAAGATCGACTTTATCGAAGCCAACGACAAGATTTACGGCGAGAAAGTCGTGGAAGACGCCGGCGATTCCGAAAACGTGAAACCCGGTCAGATTCTGACGGCCCGCGCGTTGCGTGACGAGAACTCGATTCTGCGCCGCAAGGGGCTCAAACTCGTGGCCGCGCGCGAAGCGCAACCGGCTACGGCCCGTCAGGTGCTGCAAGGTATCACGAAGGCTTCGTTGCAGGTCAAGAGCTTCCTTTCGGCCGCTTCCTTCCAGGAAACGACGAAGGTTTTGACCGATGCCGCCGTGAATGCCAAGGTCGATTATCTCGAAGGCTTGAAGGAGAACGTTTTGGTCGGTCACTTGATTCCGGCCGGTACGGGTCTGAAGGCCTATCAGGACGACATCGTTTACGCCAAGGAAGAATACGAGGAATTGTTCAGATAAAAGGAGGGGAAAATGGCAGAACAGAAAAACCGCAAGGAAGGCCAGCAGTTGGATGTGGAATTGTCGGTGGAAACGGCCAAAGGGGTCTATTCCAATCTGGCGATGATTACGCACTCGCAGGCGGAGTTCATCGTGGACTTTTTGCAGATGCTGCCCGGCGTTCCGAAAGCCATCGTCCGCTCCCGCATCATTATGACGCCCTTGCACGCCAAACGGCTGTTGGCGGCTTTGTCCGACAATGTGGGCAAGTTCGAGGCCCGCTTCGGCACGATTAAGGAACCGGAACGCGGCAACGACAATACGATTGGCTTCTTAGGCAACAATATCCCGTCCACGGAGGCTTAATCCGCAAGTGGGAAGCGAAAAGGCCGTTTCGAAAGAGGCGGCCTTTTTTTGTGCCGTTTTTCATCGGGGCGGCGCTTTTCTTTGTCTCTAATTTTGTTTAACTTTGCGAAATGTATGTTTGATGCCGGATTGGCCCTTGTCCCATCCGTCGGTAGTAAGCGCGGCGGCAGGGGCGGAGGCGGCCTCAAACGGAGTTTAACGGTAAAAACGGACGGTATGATGCACCTTGCCATAGCCGGGAATATCGGTAGCGGGAAGACAACCCTGACGGGGCTGTTGGCCAAGCATTACAAATGGAAACCCTTGTACGAGGAAACGGACGACAATCCGTATCTGAACAGTTTCTACGAGGATATGCGGCGTTGGTCGTTCAACCTGCAGGTCTATTTTCTCAACACGCGCTTCCGGCAAATCGTCGATTTGCGGCAGAGCGGCAAGAATGTCGTGCAGGACCGGACGATTTACGAGGACGCCTATATCTTTGCCCCGAACCTGCACGCCATGGGCCTCATGACGACGCGGGATTTCGAGAACTACGCCTCCTTGTTCGAACTCATGAACTCCTTTATCCAGCCGCCCGATTTGTTGGTCTATCTGCGGGCCGACGTGCCCACGCTCGTGCGTCAGATACAGTTGCGCGGCCGCGATTACGAGAGCGGCATCCGGCTGGATTACCTCAAGAGCCTGAACGAACGTTACGAGTCGTGGATTAGCGAATACAAGGGCAAGATGCTGATTGTGGACGTTGACCGTTTGGATTTTGAACACAAACCCGAAGACTTGGGCTTTGTCATAGAGAGCATCGACGCGCAGATTAACGGTTTGTTTTAAGAACGATGAAAGCGATAGCGATTATACCGGCCCGTTACGGCTCCTCGCGTTTCGAGGGGAAGCCGTTGGCGGACATCATGGGCAAGAGCATGATCCGCCGGGTATATGAGCAGGTCATGCAGTGCGAAGGACTCTCCGGCGTGTGGGTGGCCACCGACGACGATCGGATTGCCGCGCATCTGGACGGTTTCGGCGCGCGTTATTGCCTTACCTCGCCGGATTTGCCCAACGGTACCCAGCGTTGCTACCGGGCCTATGCCGATACGATTCGGCCGGCGGTGGGCGAGGTGGATGTCATCGTCAACGTGCAGGGCGATGAACCGTTCATTGCGCCGCAGGCTGTGGAAACCGTCGTGAAGGCTTTTGAAGACGGCACGGACAAGGACGTCGTGACCTTGGTCAAGCGCATCACGGAGCCGGATTTCCTGTTCGACCCGAACGTGGTCAAGGTCGTGCGGGCGAAAGACGGCCGCGCGTTGTACTTTTCGCGTCAGGCCATCCCGTTCCAGCGCGATTTGGCGGCGGGTGACGCGGCGGCCTGGTTGCGGGCCACGCCCTATTTCAAGCATATCGGGCTGTATGCTTACCGCAGCAAGGTGTTGGCGGAACTGACCGCCTTGGAGACCGGCCGCATGGAAAAGGCCGAGAGCCTGGAGCAGTTGCGGTGGCTGGAGAACGGCTACACCATCTATGGCTGCGAAACGGATTATGAAAGTGTTTCGGTCGATCGACCGGAAGATATAGAAACGTTAAAAAAAATGTGGAAACTATGAATATGACGGATTATTTGAAGGATTTCTTTGCGGAAGATGCGAGCCGCAAGGCGGCGGTTCCGGGTTTGGGCGTTTTTTACGCCGAAGAAGGCGCGGACGGCCGTTACCGCATTCTGTTCGAGGAAGTGGCCCCCAAGGGTAAGGAATTTATCAACCACGTGGCCTTCCGCATGAACGCGACGGAACAGGAAGCCGTGGAGAAACTGGACGAATGGGTCAAGAGCATCCTCAAATCGTTGAAGTCGATAAAGGTGGCCACGTTGCCCGGCATCGGTACGTTTGAAGTCAGCGACGACCGCGTGAATTTCCTGCCGTCGGCCGAACAGGACAAGGAAGACCGTTTCGGTTTGGAACCGATGGCGCCCGCCGCCGCGCCGGCTGTATCCGATGATACGGAAGACCCGGCCGCGCCCGCCGATTTGGAGGAAGAAACCCGTTTCGCGGACGAAATGGAACAGGTGGAACGTTTGGGCGATGAACACAAGGATGCGCGCAAGAAGCGTCAGATGACGCTCATGTGGATAGGCATAGGCGGTTGCATCGTCATTCTGCTGGCGGCCTTGCTGCTTATCTTCAAGCCGTTCTCGGGCATGACGGGCGGTGAAGCGGCCGTTATCGAAGATATCATTTTGGGCGAGGTGGACCGTCCCGCGGTGGCGGAACCCGTGGAGATGCAGTCGGTGCCCTGTGCCAAAATCCACGAGGATGAGGAAATAGAACAGGCGTTCTTGGCCGGCGAACGGGAACGGAAGGCCGCCGAGGCCCAGGCCCGTCAGGAACAGGCCGCCAAACCCGCGCCTAAGCCGGCTCCGAAACCGGCGCCCGCGCCGAAACCCGCGGCCAAGCCCGCCCCCAAGCCCGCTGCGCAAACGGGCGCTTTGGCGCCGGGCGTCAACCGTCCCGAGCTCGGCAAGTTCTATATCATCGTGGGCAGTTACGCCAACCTCGACAACGCCCGCCGCGTGGTGGGCGAGTTGTCCGGCACGGCCTCTTTCAACGTCCGGATACTGTTCGACGCCGAACGGAACATCTATAAGGTCAGCATCAAGGAGTTCTACGACAAGGGCGAGGCGATTCGTTTCAAGAACGATTTGCGGACCGGTGCCGGCATGGACGGCTGGATTTACGAACATAAGTAGGCGGTTCGGTCTTGGGTAAAAAGAAAAAACTGCTCAGGTTCGCGGAGAACGAAACGTTTCCGAACCTGTTCCAATGGCCGAGCGTGCCTTCCACGCCGGATATGGCGATGAAAGGCCAATGGGGTGCGTCGTATTTCAAGAATGCGGCGCCTCTCGTTTTAGAGTTGGGCTGTGGCAAGGGCGATTATACGGTCGGCTTGGCGCAATTGGACCCGACCCGCAACTACGTGGGCGTGGACATCAAGGGCGCGCGGCTGTGGCGCGGTTGCCGGAACGCCTTGGAGCGGGCCTTGCCCAATGTGGCCTTCGCGCGCATCCAGGTGGAGTTCATCGAGAAGATGTTTGCACCGGACGAGGTGTCCGAAATATGGGTCACGTTTCCCGACCCGCAGCCGAACAAGGCGCGCAAACGCTTGACGTCGCCGATGTTTTTGGCCCGTTACGCGCGTATCCTGCGCGCGGGCGGTCTCGTGCACCTCAAAACCGACGACTACGATTTGTACGATTATACGTTGAATGAGGTCGTGCGCCCCGCGGGCTACGAAATCGTGGCGAGTACGGCCGACCTGTACCGGGAGGAAGCGCCCGGCTTCGAACTGGCCCGTGCCGTGCAGACGTATTACGAAGGCATTTGGCTCGCGGCCGGCAAAACCATCAAGTATATCGCTTTCCGCCTCAACGGCGAAGGCAAACCAAATTCCTAATCAGGCAAACAGACGATGATGCGGTTCTTGTATGGCTTCGGAATCCGGTGTATGGCCGGCGGTATCGCGTTGGCGCGGTTTTGGAATGAGAAGGCGCGGCTGTGGACGGAAGGCCGCCGGCATTGGGCCGGGCGTCTGCGGGCGGCATTGGCCGGCAATACGGCCGACGTGCTGTGGTTTCATGTGGCTTCGCTGGGCGAATTCGAGCAGGGAAGGGAATTGCTGGCCGCCTGTCGGAGCCGTTATCCGGAAAAGAAGCTCCTGTTGACGTTCTTCTCGCCTTCGGGCTACGAGATGTGCAAAAACACGCCCTTGGCCGATGTGGTGGCCTACTTGCCGGCCGATTTGTCGAAAAACGCCCGTCTTTTTCTGGATATCGTCCGACCTAAGGCCGCCGTTTTCGTCAAATACGAGTATTGGTACAATTTCATGCGGGCGATGGCCGGGCGGCGGATTCCGTTTTATTTCATCGCCGCGCGTTTCCGTCCGTCCGATTATTTCTTCCGTTGGTACGCGGGCTGGTTCCGTCGGCAATTGCGGCGGGTGACGGCCTTTTTCGTGCAGGATGAGGCCTCGCGCGACTGTCTGTACGCCAACGGCATCCAACAGGTCTATGTGGCCGGCGACACGCGCTGCGACCGCGTCGTCCGTCTGAAAAGCGAGGCGGTCGAATATCCGCCTATTGCCTATTTCGCCGCCAAGTCGCGCTTGATTGTGGCGGGCAGCGTGTGGGACGAAGACATCGACCTGATAGGGAACAGCCAAACGGCCGCGATGGGCGATTACCGTTGGCTGGTCGTGCCGCACGAAATCAAGGAGAGCCGCTTGCAGCACATCGAGGCCTTGGCCCGTTTGGAAGGTTGCGTGTTGTATTCGGCGCTGAAACGGATGCCGGAAGCCGAATGGCGGGCGGCATTGGATAAGGCCCGGATATTGGTCATAGACGAGGTGGGCCATCTGTCCAAACTCTACCGTTACGGGCATATCGCCTATATCGGCGGCGGTTTCGGCAAAGGCATCCACAATACGTTGGAGCCGGCCGTTTACGGCTTGCCGGTCTTGTTCGGCCCGCGTTACGAACGGTTTTCCGAAGCCGTGGATTTGGTGCGCGCCGGCGCGGCCTTCC
Organism: uncultured Bacteroidales bacterium; assembly: GCA_947179195.1. Taxonomy (GTDB): domain Bacteria; phylum Bacteroidota; class Bacteroidia; order Bacteroidales; family P3; genus CAMXAS01. Next base: position 4,168 of record CAMXAS010000006.1, on the reverse strand, counting down.
CGGTGCGGACCGTGGCCGAACTCAACGCCTGCCTGCAAAGGTTGAGCGATGAAGCCGCGTGGCGGAAAGCCGCCGAAATCGCCGCCCGCTATGTGCAGGACCATGCCGGTGCCGTGGAAACCATCATGCGGGAATTGGTCAAGCAGTGGTAACGGACGCGCTATGAAAGGAAGGACGTTGTTGCGGTGGTGGGTCGGTTGCTTGGCTTGTAGTCTGATAGGCTCCGTAGGGCCGCTTTCGGCTCAGAATACGGCACAGATCGAAGGGCAGATTAAGAATACGGCCAATACGACGGCCTCCGCGCGCGATTCGGTCCGGCGGGCTAAAAAGGCGGCCATGGCGCGGATGCACGGTGCGGCCTATTATTTTTACGACAGTCCGTTGCAAACGTCCGTGCCGGCTTTGGACAGCACGCGCCATCCGCTTTCCCAATTCCAGACTTACGATAAAATATATACGCATCAGGATTTCCGCGCCGGCCGTGGCGAGGTGGGCTTGACGGATGAGGTGCTCGGCTATACGCCGCGGATGACCTCCGGTTATGCCGAGCGTTACAATCCGTTTTCATCGTGGATGTACACGATAGAGAACACGCGCTTCTTCCAGACGAAAATCCCGTATTCCAATCTGTATTACGTCAATAACTTCGGCAAGAATATCCATGTTTTCAATGTGACGCACAGTCAGAACGTTTACCGGGGCTTGAACCTGACCGTCGATTACAATGTGTTGCAAACGCAAGGGGTATATACCAATAGCAACGCCTTGCAACACAACCTGCGCTTTTACGGCAATTTCTTTACGCGGGACGCGCGTTACCGCCTGCAGTTCGGCTATATCCGCAATACGGCGCGCGTGGGCGAGAACGGCGGTATCACGGATGACAGTCTGTTTACGGCGAATGTGACGACCAACCGTCTGAGTATGCCCGTTTGGTTTTCTTCCGCCACGAACAGCCGTTGGCGCGACAATACGTATTTCCTCAAACAGGTCTATCATATTTATGCCGACCACAAGGACACGTTGCCGGAAAACGACCGCTCCTACGGCTTTATCGCGCATACGTTCGAAGTGCACGATTACAAGCGGACGTATGTGGACAAAACGGCGGCCTCCGATGGCTTCTATAAGGATTTCTTCGTGAACCCGTCCCAGTCGCGGGATACGTCCTGGGCCTTGCAACTGACCCAGCGGCTTTACTACAGCTACGGCGATGTGGAGCAGTTGGACGGCCGTTTCCTCAAATTGGCGGCCGGTGCCAAGTTTACGTACGTGCAGCAGCGGGATATGCTCTACAAACAGCAATGGCACAGTTGGTATCCGTTTGCGGAACTGCAGGGCGTCATCGCCGGGCGCGTGGTTTTGGACGCCTATGCTGATTTCGGGGCGGGCGGTTACAATCAGGACGACTACCTCGGGCGATTCTATGTCAAATACTGTTTCAAGGACGGCGGACTGAACCTGTCGCGCAACGAGGGCGTCAAACTGTTTGCCGGTTATACGCGCCATGCGCCGGAATACATGAAGAGCTATTATTTTTCCAACCACTTCTATTGGCGGTGCGATTGGCAAAAAGAGACGGAACTGTTCGCGGGCTTGGAGTTCTCGTACCGGGGATGGTGGCTCAAGGCTTATGGCGCGCGTAAGACAGATTACGTATTTTATAAGCAGGACGGACCGGTGCAGGCGGACAAGGCGTTCTGCGTGGGCAACGTGACCGTGGGCAAGGATTTGGAAATAGGACGCTATGTGGGGCTGAACAGCCTGTTGATGCTGGCCTATGTGTCGGACGAAAATTATATGCATCTGCCGCTGTTCTCCATGCGGGAATCGCTGTATGGCCGCATTCCCATCAAGGACTTGGCGGAAGTGCAGGTGGGGCTCGATTTCTTCTACAATACGGGTTATTACGCCGATGCCTATATGCCGGCCTGGAATGCGTATTATTGGCAGGATGAGGTGGAAACGGGCAACGCGCTGTTGGTGGATGTCTATGTCAATTTCCGCATCAAGCGGATGAACGTCTTTTTGAAGTTGCAGAATGTGGCGGAAGGACTGTTGCCGTACAACTATTTCGATACGCCGCATTATCCGTTGCACGACCGCTGTTTCCGTTTCGGTTTGGCCTGGCGTTTCTTTGATTAAAAAAGCGTTTCGGGCGCTTGTTTTTACGTGTTTTTTTTGCTATCTTTGTTTTAAATTGGAATAAAAATAATTCATTTGTTATGAGCGAGTTAGAAAATGATGTACCCGTCGTTTCCGACAACGGGGAATACACGGCCAAAAACATTCAGGTGCTGGAAGGTCTGGAAGCCGTGCGCAAGCGTCCCGCCATGTATATCGGCGATATCAACGAACGCGGTCTGCATCATTTGGTCTATGAGGTCGTGGACAACTCCATCGACGAGTCATTGGCCGGCTATTGTACGCATGTGGAAGTCGCCATCCACGAAGATAACTCCATTTCCGTATCGGACGACGGCCGCGGTATCCCGACCGATATGCACCCGAAAGAAGGCCGTTCGGCATTGGAAGTCGTGATGACCGTGCTCCATGCGGGCGGTAAGTTCAACAAAGGTAGCTACAAGGTTTCCGGCGGTCTGCACGGCGTGGGCGTTTCCTGCGTGAACGCGCTTTCCACGCATTTGACCGTGGAGGTCTGCCGGGGCGGCAAGAAATATATACAAGAATACGAAAAGGGCCGTCCGCTCTATGCCGTCAAGGAAATAGGCGAAACCGACAAGCGCGGTACGATGGTGCATTTCAAGCCCGACGGCGAGGTGTTCTCCGTTACCGTTTACCGTTACGAGACCTTGGCCGCCCGTCTGCGCGAGTTGGCGTTCCTGAACAAGGGCCTGCGCCTGACGCTGACCGATTTCCGTCAGCGCAACGAAGCCGGCGAACCGCTTTCCGAAAGCTTCTATTCGGCCGAAGGTTTGAAAGACTTTATCAAGTATCTGGATTCGAACCGGACGAACCTGATGGAGGAACCGATTTGCATAGAGGGCGAGAAGAACGGCATTCCCGTGGAGTTGGCCATGCAGTACAACGACGGCTTTACCGAAAACCTGCATTCCTATGTCAACAACATCAATACGATAGAAGGCGGTACGCACCTGACGGGCTTCCGTATGGGCTTGACGCGTACGTTGACCGATTACGCCAAGCGCTCCGGTTTGTTGGAAAAGCTGGAGAAACAGAAAATCGAAATCAAGGGCGACGACTTCCGCGAGGGCTTGACGGCCGTCATTTCGGTCAAGGTGTCGGAACCGCAGTTCGAAGGGCAGACGAAGACGAAGTTGGGCAACAGCGAGGTGACGCCGGCCGTTTCGCAGCTCGTGAGCGAAATGCTTTCCTATTTCTTGGAAGAACACCCGCGTGAGGCCAAGATGATTGTAGAGAAGGTCATTTTGGCCGCCACGGCGCGCCATGCGGCCCGCAAGGCCCGCGAGATGGTGCAGCGCAAGAGCGTTTTCTCGTCCAACAGTTTGCCCGGCAAGTTGGCCGACTGTTCGGAAAAAGACCCGGCCGTATGCGAGTTGTACCTCGTCGAGGGCGATTCGGCCGGCGGTTCGGCCAAACAGGGCCGTGACCGTCGTTTCCAGGCCATTCTGCCGCTGAGGGGTAAAATCCTCAATGTGGAAAAGGCGATGGAACACCGCGCTTTCGAGAGCGAGGAAATCAAGAACATCTATACGGCTTTGGGCGTGACCATCGGCACGGAGGAAGACAGCAAGGCGCTTAACCTGAGCAAGCTGCGTTACAATAAAGTCATCATCATGACCGATGCCGATGTGGACGGCAGCCACATCACGACCTTGATTCTGACGTTCTTCTTCCGCTATATGCGCGACTTGATTGAAAACGGCCACGTCTTTATCGCCACGCCGCCGCTTTACTTAATCAAGAAAGGGAAGGAAGAACGCTATTGCTGGACGGAGGAAGACCGCGCCGAGGTAACGGCCTTGTTCTCGGGACCGGACGGACAGCAGAAGGGGATGCATATCCAGCGTTACAAAGGTTTGGGTGAAATGAACCCCGAACAGTTGTGGCACACGACGATGGACCCGGAATTCCGGACGTTGCGCAAGGTGTCGATCGAGAATGCGATGGAAGCCGACCGGATTTTCTCGATGCTCATGGGCGACGAAGTAGGGCCGCGCCGCGA
>CAMXAS010000005.1 GCA_947179195.1 uncultured Bacteroidales bacterium | reverse complement strand
TTCTGCAATTTCCGGACGACTTCCTGCGTCTGCTCCCGGATGACTTGAAGTTGTAGCATATCTCACTTTATTAATGACCGCAAATTTAGGCAAAAACTTGCATATTCGGAATATTGTCCCTATCTTTGCCGCCTTGTTGAAAACCTGTTGGTAAAAATTTTTAAACAACTTACTGTTATGTACGCAATTGTGGATATAGCCGGGCAGCAGATGAAGGTTCAGGAGAGCCAGAAGCTGTTTGTCAATCGCCTGGAGGCTGAAGAAGGGGCCACGGTGGAGTTCGATCACGTTCTCCTCAAGGACCTCGACGGCCAGATTCAGGTAGGCACGCCCTTTGTGAGCGGTGCTAAGGTTACGGCTAAGGTTTTGTCCCACCTTAAGGGCGACAAAGTTATCATTTTCAAAAAGAAAAGAAGAAAAGGCTACCGCAAACGCAACGGTTTCCGTTCTTCCTTGACTGAAATTCAAATCGAAAAAATCGCTTAAAACAGAGAAGCCATGGCACACAAAAAAGGCGTCGGTAGTTCCGACAACGGCCGCGAATCAGAAAGCAAACGTTTGGGCGTAAAGATATTCGGTGGTCAGGCGGCCACGGCCGGCAATATCATCATCCGTCAGAGAGGTACGAAATACCACCCGGACACGAACGTGGGTATGGGCAAGGACCATACGCTGTTCGCCCTGGTTGACGGTACGGTACAGTTTAAACGTAAACGCGACAACCGGTCTTATGTTTCGGTCGTTCCGGCCGAGAACTAACATCGCGCAACGCGCATGAAGGGGGCGAACCGCAAGGTTTTCCCCCTTTTTTATTATCTTTACGGCATGGAGAACCGAGAACGCACGAAACACACGGAACGCACGCGGCCGGAGCGCCCGCTGTCGGACTGGCTGCCCATCACGAAAAAGGAGGTGGAGAGCCGCGGCTGGGAGCGGTTGGACGTGATTCTCGTGAGCGGCGACGCCTATGTGGACCACCCCTCGTTCGGGGCGGCCGTCATAGGCCGCGTGCTGGAACACGAGGGCTTCCGGGTTGGGTTGATACCTCAACCCAACTGGCGCGACGACGGGCGGGACTTCCGCAAGATGGGGGCCCCGCGGCTGTTTTTCGGCGTATCGGCGGGCAGCATGGACTCGATGGTGAACCATTACACCGCCCGCCGTCGCCGCCGTAGCGACGATGCCTACACGCCGGGCGGCGTGGCCGGCTTTCGGCCCGACTACCCGACGCTCGTCTATACGCGGATGCTCAAGCGGTTCTTCCCCGACGTGCCCGTGGTGGCGGGCGGCATCGAAGCCTCTCTCCGCCGCATCACGCACTACGACTACTGGCAGGACAAGCTCTTGCCGTCGTTCGCGGCGGAGAGCGGGGCCGACCTGCTGGTCTATGGCATGGGCGAAAGGCCGGTGGCGGAAATCGCCCGCCGGCTGGCGGAGGCCGAAAGCCGCGGCCTCGACCGGGCACAGGCCCTGCAAGGTTGCCGCGACATCCCGCAGGTGTGCTTCGTGGCCGACGAGCCGGTCGAGGCCGTGCATCGCCGCTACGCGGAAGCCATCGTCCTCTCGCCGCACGAAGCCTGCCTGAAGAGCAAGAAGGCGCAGGCCCGTAACTTCGCGCTCGTGGAGACGGCCTCCAACCGCATGACGTGCGAACCCATCCTGCAAGGCGTGGGCGGCCGCACCGTGGTCATCAACCCGCCCTATCCGCTGCCCGAAGACAACCCGCACGCCATCGACTACGCGTTCGACCTGCCCTACACGCGCCTGCCGCATCCCAAATACAAGTCGCGCGGCGAAATCCCCGCCTACACGATGATACGCCACTCGGTCAACATCCACCGCGGCTGCTTCGGCGGTTGCGCGTTCTGCACGATTTCGGCGCATCAGGGCAAACAGGTGCAGAGCCGCAGCGAAGCCTCCATCCTCAAAGAGGTGGAACAGGTGGTGCAGATGCCCGACTTCAAGGGCTATCTGAGCGACTTGGGCGGCCCTTCGGCCAATATGTACCGGATGCGGGGCAAAGACCTCGACCTCTGCCGCCGTTGCAGCCGCCCGTCGTGCATCGTACCGTCGATTTGCAAGAACCTGCAACACGATCTGCGGCCTTTGCTCGCGCTGTTCGAAAAGGTGTCGGCTCACCCCAAAATCAAAAAATGCTTTATCGGCAGCGGTATCCGCTACGATTTAATCGTGCCGTTCCTCGATACAAACGAATGTGGCGCAACGGATTACGCTAAAACCATCATACGTAAAGGCGTTTCCGGACGGCTCAAGGTGGCGCCCGAACATACCGAAACCGCCGTGTTGAAGACGATGCGCAAGATGCCGTTCGAACAGTTCGTGCGGTTCAAGCGGTTCTTCGACGAGGTATGCCAGCGCGAAGGCCTGCGCCAGCAACTGATTCCGTATTTCATCTCGGCGCACCCGAACTGCCGCCTGGAGGATATGCGGGCGCTCTCGAAAAAGACGCGCGCGATGGGCTATCATCTGGAACAGGTCCAGCTCTTTACGCCCACGCCCATGACGTTGGCCACCGAGATGTTTTACACGGGCCTCGACCCGCACACGCTGGAGCCCGTCTTCGTGGAACGCGACGACCGCCGGCGCGACGAACAGAACAACTGTTTCTTCGACAACCGCCGCCATAGCTAAATTTTTCGTAAATTAGCCTCGTTTTACAAACCTATGGCCGATTACAAAACCGATTTCCGACAGAGTCTGGACCAACGGCTGCTGCTGAAACTGTCGCCGCAGCAAATCCAGTTCATGCAGTTGCTGCAGCTGCCCACCGTGGCCATGGAGCAACGCATCAAGGACGAATTGGAGAACAACCCGGCCTTGGAGGAGATTTCCACCGACGAGACCGCGCCCGTGGCGGAAGACGCGCACGGGGAGGACTTGGAAAAGACGCCGGAGGATTGGACGGAAGACGGCCTGCCGGCGGCCACGGACGAGAAAACGGAGTGGAACATAGACGATTACCTCAACGACGAGGACCGCGAGGACTACGCCTACAAGCGCCGCGACAACAACTACCCGTCGGAGGACGACCGCTACGAGACCCCCTTGGCGTCGGCCGAGAGTTTTCAGGAGTACCTGCTCTCGCAGTTGGGCTTCCTGCCGCTGTCGGCCACCGAGAAGCAAATCGGCGAGGTCATCGTGGGCAATATCGACGAGAACGGCTACCTGCAACGGACGCCCGAAGCCATCGCCAACGACCTGGCCTTTTACGGCGGACTGGACGTGACGGCCGAGGAGGTCAAAAAGGTGCTTTCTGCCGTACAATCGCTCGACCCGCCGGGGGTTGCCGCCCAAAACCTGCAAGAGTGTCTTAGAATCCAATTAAAGCAGTTGGAACGGGACCATGAAACGCCCGGGGAGGCCGAACTGCTGACGTTGGCCCTGCGGCTCACCGACCGCTATTTCGAAGACTTCCTCAAACGCCGCTACGAGCATCTGACCGAACGGCTGCACATAGACGGGGACAAGCTGCAACAGGTGTTGCAACTGCTGTCGGGGCTGAACCCCAAGCCCGGCGCGGCCTGGAGCGGCCACGACGCCGACGCCGCGCGGCAGAACCCCGGCATCGTGCCCGACTTCTACCTGTTCTACGACGATGACGACCTGGTGTTGACGCTGCACAACAAGAACGAACCCGTGCTGAAGGTGAGCGGCGCCTACAACCAGATGCTCCAGACCTACAAGGACGACAAACAGAGCCGCGCCAACCGCGAGGCCGCCCAGTTCGTCAAGGAGAAAATCGACGCGGCGCGCTGGTTCATCGACATGGTGCGCCAACGCCAACAGACGCTGCTGACCATCGGCAACAGCCTCGTCAACTTCCAAAAAGACTACTTTTTAAGCGGCGACCCGCACCGGCTTAAACCCATGCGGCTCAAAGACATAGCGGCTGAAACGGGCTACGATATTTCGACGGTATCGCGCGTGACGGCGCAGAAATATATGCAGACGCCTTTCGGCATCATCGCGCTCAAAACGCTGTTCTCGCAAGGCATTCAGAACGAGGAAGGTACGGAAATATCGACGGCACGCATCAAGGAAGCCTTGAAAACGCTCATCGACGGCGAGGACAAGACGGCCCCGCTCTCGGACGACGTTTTGGTGGAGGAACTGAAGAAACAGGGGCTGAGCGTGGCGCGGCGCACGATTGCCAAATACCGCCAGCAACTCGACATTCCCGTGGCGCGGATGCGGCGGACGCTCTGAGCCGCTTTTCCGGCGGTCGCTACCGCTGCGTGGCCAAAGCCTCCCACTCGGCGTAAATCAGCGCCAAATCGCGGTAAGCTTCCCAGTACGCCGCATAGAGTTCAAACAGATAATCCTGCTCGACAAGGTATTCCAAGAGCGAAATCTCGCCGGCGCGCAGGGCCTTGCCCAACAGCGTCGTATTGCCGGCCTCGGCGATGGTCTTGCGGTATTCCGCCACCGTTTTCTGCAACTGGACGGCCTTGGCGTAGAGCGTCGAATATTTGGCGTGCGTGGCCAGCTGCACGTCTTTCAGCGACATTTCGGCCGACATATTGGCCAACTTGGCCTGTTTGACCTTGTTCTTGTTCTCCCACAGCGGCAGGCTCATGCCCACCACCAGGCCGTGCAGCCCTTCGTTGAAGATGTTTTCGCCCTTATAGCCCACCTTGAACGACGGGAAAGCGTGGGCCGTGTTGAGTTCCACGCCTTTCTTGGCGGCGTCGGCCTCGCCCTCCGACAGCATGAGCGCGGGATGCCAGATGCTCATTTGGTTGTACCATTTGTCGAAATCGGCCGGCCATTCCATCGGGTCGTAATCGCACTGCAACAGCCGCACGGGCGCGCCGCCCATCAGACGGCTCAGCTCCATTTCAAGGCTCTCGCGGTCAATCAACAGGTTTTGGTATTCGTTGCGGAGTTTGACCCAGTTCATGCGGGCCTTGTTCATATCCAGGCTGTTGGTCTCGCCCATGCGGAACGTCTTTTGATAGGCGTCCAAGAGCGTGTCGGCCTGCTCCATGCGGCGGCGCCAGAGCTTTTCCATCGCGTTGTAATAGACGACGCGGACGCAGAGTTGGCGCACCTCCACCTGCCAGGCCATGCGGGCGCGTTCGTAACGCAGGTCGGCGTTGCGCACGTTGAGGTCGGACAGTTTCTTGGCGTAGGCGTAAACGGCCGGGAACTCGAAGGCCTGCACGACCTCCAACTCGGCCTCGTCGCCCGCGCCCCGGGTGCCCCATTTGTAGGAGAAGCCTACCTCGGGGTCGCCGGGCGTCAAACCGGTCTTATAGCTGTATTTCTCGGCGTCGGCGGCGCTCCTGAGGGCTTGCAGGGCCGGGCTGACGTATTCCAGGTCGGCCATGAGTTCCTTGATGTCGGCATAGGATTTGGGCCCGTCGGAAACGGGTTCGCCCTGCAACGACAGGGCCGCCGTGTCTTTCTTGTCTATCTTCTGCGTCGATACGTCCGACAGGCCCGTCACGGCTACCGTCGCCACCGTCGGGTTGACCGATTTGGCCGACTGCGCCCGCGCGGGCGACAGGGCCGGCAGCGCGACGAGCGCCAGCAGGACGGCCGTCGTGGCCAACGTGTTCTTAAAACCGCCGCTGATGGTCTGCGTGGATTTCTTCCGGTTGCGGAACCACTCGTAAACCACGGGGATGACGTAGATGTTCAACAGCGTGGACGTCAACAGACCGCCCAGCACGACGACCGCCATCGGGCTTTGGATTTCGTTGCCGGACAGGTCGCCGTTCAGGACGAGCGGCACCAAGGCCAGGGCCGACGTCAGCGCGGTCATGAGGATGGGGTTCAGACGGTCTTCGGAGCCCTTGCGGATGAGGTCGCGCAGCGGCAGGTTCTCTTCGGCCTGCAGGTGGCGGTAGCGCGAGATAAGCAGGATGCCGTTGCGCGTGGCGATGCCGAAGAGCGTGATGAAGCCGATGATGGACGGGATGCTGACGATGCCGGACGTGAGGTAGATGGCCGCGATGCCGCCTATGAGCGCCAACGGCAGGTTCAGCAGCACCATGGCCGAGAGCGGCACTTCCTTGAATTCGACATACAGCAGCATGAACACGAGGAGCAGGGCCGCCAAAGAGGCCAAAAGCAGCGTGCGGGAGGCCGAACGCGCGCTCTCGAACTGACCGCCGTAGGCGATATGGTAGCCTTCCGGCAGTACGATTTTTTGTTGGATGGTTTTTTCGATTTCATCGACCGCGCCTTGCAGGTCGCGACCCGCCACGTTGGCCGACACTACGATTTTACGCTCCACGTTCTCGCGGCTGATGGCGTTGGCGCCGCCCACCGAAACCACTTCGGCCACTTCCTCCAGCGTGACCTTCTTGCCGGACTTGGTGGCGATCAAGGCCGAGCGGATGCCCTCTATCGTGTTCGTGTAGTCGGGCAAGAGGCGCACCATGAGGTCGAAGCTGCGCTGTCCTTCATAGACCTGCGCCACGACGTTGCCGGCGAAGGCCGTCCGCACGAAGTCGTTGAACTCCGAGAGCGAGATGCCGTAACGCGCCAAGGCCGCGCGGTCGGGCTTGATATGCCATTCGGGCGTCAGCGTCTGCTGTTCCACGCTCACGTCCACCAGACCGTCGATGTCGGCGATATCCGACTTGATTTGGTTGGCGATTTGGAACATACGGCTCAAATCGGTGCCGAACAGCTTGATGGCGATGTTGGCGCGCGTGCCGGAAAGCATATGGTCGATGCGGTGCCCCAACGGCTGCCCCACGGTGGAGGCGATGCCCGGGATGGCCGCCAGATGCGCGCGCACGTCTTCCATAAATTCTTCGCGCGAGCGGTGGAGCAACGTGAACTTGACGTCTATTTCCGCGCTGTTGGTGGCCTGCGAGTGTTCGTCCAGCTCCCCGCGGCCCGTGCGGCGCGACGTGCCGCGCACTTCGGGAATCTGCAACAGCTGGGCTTCGACCAAATTGCCCACCTGGTGGTTCTCGTCCAACGAGATACCGGGCTGGGTCACGACGGAAATCGTAAGCGACCCTTCGTTAAAATCGGGTAAAAAGCCGTGCCCGAACGTAGTGTAGAGGTAGCCGGCCCCCAACAACAGCACGACGGCGGTTCCGACTACGGTTTTCTTATGGTTGAGCGCCCAGTTCAGCGAGCGGGAATAACCGCGGGCAAGCCAACGCGTGAACCGCCCTTTTTTCTCCTGCTTCGTAAGGTATTTCTCCGAACCGAGCATATAGCGGCAGAGCAGCGGCGTGACCGTCATGGCGACGATGAGCGACATCAACAGCGATACGATATAGGCTACGCCCAGCGGCTTGAGCATCCGGCCTTCCATGCCCGAAAGGAAAAACAAGGGGATGAACGCGACGATGATGATGAACGTGGCGTTAAGGATGGAGGCGCGTATTTCGGTGGAGGCACTGAAAACCACTTCTTTAATGGGCCTCCGCTTGCTGCGCGGCAACTGGTGGTTCTCGCGCAACCGCTTATAGACGTTCTCCACGTCGATGATGGCGTCGTCGATGAGCGAACCGATGGCGATGCACATACCGCCCAGCGTCATCGTATTGACGTTCATGCCCAACAGGTAGAGCACGATCATCGTGCCCAGGAGCGAGAGCGGGATGGCCAGCACCGAGATGAGCGTGGTGCGGAAACTGCCGAGGAACAGGAACAGGATGAGGATGACGAAGGCCGCGCCCTCCAACAGCGCGCGCCCCACATTGTTGACCGAAGCTTCGATGAAGTCGGCCTGCTTGAAGATTTCGGTATCCAAAACGACATCGGCCGGCAGGGAGGACTTCAGCTCGGCCATACGTTTCTCGATATTGCGCGTAACCTCCAACGTATTGACGTTAGGCTGTTTGGAGACGGAGAGCAATACGGCGGGCTGTGCGTTCTGCGAGGCGTAACCCATCTTGACGGCACTGCCGATTTGCACCTTGGCCACATCGCCCAGCACCACGGGTTTGCCTTCATACACCTTGAGCAAGGTCTCTTCCATTTCCGTCAGGTCGGTCGTGCGCGACATCCCGCGCAGGGCGTATTCGTTGCCGTATTCGCGCACCACGCCGCCCGAGGCGTTCTCGCCCAAGGCGCGCACCGCGTCTTCAATGTCGGAGAGCGTCACGTCGTAGGCGTTCATGCGCACGGGGTCGGCCAACACTTGATACTGCTTGTAGTCGCCGCCGATAATCGTCACCTGCGACACGCCGCCCGTGGCCAAAATGGCCGGCTTGATGACCCATTCGGCCAGGGTCCGCAAATCCATCATCGACGTGGCGGAGGCCTGCATCCCGATAAAGATGATTTCGCCCATCACGCTCGATTGCGGCGCCAGTACGGGCGTCACGTCGGGCGGAAGGCTCTCGGCCAACGTCACCATCTTCTCGCTCACAATCTGACGCGCCTTGAAAATATCGGTGCCCCAGTCGAATTCCACCCACACGAACGAATAGCCCGGCCGCGACGAAGAACGCACGCGCCGCACGTCGGTGGCGCCGTTCACGGCCGTTTCTATCGGAAACGTCACGAGCCGTTCCACTTCCTCGGCCGCCAGGTTGCCGGCGTCGGTCATCACCACCACCGTAGGTGCCGTCAGGTCGGGGAAGACGTCTATATCCATCTTTTCGGTCGTGTACAGCCCGCCGGCTATAATCAGGAGCGACCCGACCACAATCCATAACCCGTGGGTTAAGGAAAAGCGAATGATTTTATCTAACATGCCTTTCTCCTTTCTGGTTTAGGACGCGCACCGGCTTAGTGCGCATGACCCGCGTGCGGATCCAACGCGCCCGAACTCTGCGCCAACTTGACCGAAATGGCCCCCTTGCCCACGATTTGCTCGCCGGCGAGCAGGCCCGATTTCACTTCGGTACGCATCCCGTCGGTATGGCCTTTCTCTATCTGACGTTTCTCGAACAGTTCGTCCGTAAGGCGGACAAAGACGAAATAGCTGCCCATTTCCTCCACGATGGCGGTATTGGGCACCGTCAGCACCTCGCGGTCGCCGATGGCGCGGATATATACATCCACGAACGAACCCGGAATCCACGTATCCACGGCGTCGATTTCGAACACGACGGGAATCAGCGGGCTTTCAAGCGTGGCGCTGCGGCCGAACGATACCAAATGGCCGTTGAGTTCGTCGAGCGTATAGACCCTCGCGCCGTTTTTCTCGCGGAACACGGCCGTTTCGATGTTCTTGACGTCGGCATAGCGGCGCGGCGACACCTCGGCGCGCAGGAAGCTCCGGCGGTTTTGGGAAATGACCATCAACGTCTGACCCGCCGTGACATATTCGCCGTTGCGGACCGACATTTCGCGGATATAGCCGCTCATGGGCGCCTTGACCATCTGTTCCTGCTTCGAAAAGTTATCGCGCAGGTATTCGTATTCGGTCTTGGCGTTGTTGTATTCGGTGCTGACGCGCATCCAGTCCTTTTCCGACACGATTTTGTCTTCGCGCAAGGGCGCCTTGCGGTCGTATTCGGCCTTGGCCAGGCGGTAGCGGTTGTAGGCCTCGTTGAAACGGATTTGGATGTTGTTGTTCGCCAAACCGCCGCTCCCGATGCTCAGCACCTGCTGGCCGGCCTTGACCTCGCTGCCGTCGATGAAAGGCTTGCTCGGATAGATGACCACGCCGTCGGCCTTGGCGATAACCTTGACCTCATCGTTGGGCGAAGGCTCCACATAAGCCACGGTCTTGATAACCGGGCCGAACGTCTCGTAATGCACCGTCTCGATGCCGAACGGCACTTTCTGCTGCAAAGCCCGCGAAAAGGCAATCGTATTGCCGTCGACCGAAGCGGCGGCCGCATGGTCATGATGATGCCCCGCATGGTCGTGGTCGTGACCTTCGTGACGGTGACCTTCGTGGTCGTGATCGTGGTCATGGTCATGGTCGTGGCCTTCGTGGCCGTGGACATGGGCTTCGTACCCCTTTTCGGCCGAACGGCCGGAAGAAGCCGGTTTACAGGCCGTGCCGGCGCAAACCAAACCGGCATAGACGAGTGTTCTGACTAATATTTTCATGGTTTTCCCTTAATGCTTTTTATGGACGATGACGCTGCAAAAGTACGCCAAACGATTTGCAACCGAGTTGCAAAACGGCAAATATACTCATTTTCCGCCAACTTTCCTTATGCTATTCCACGATTTTAGCGAGCAGTTTTTCCGTTTCGGCCTCGGTCGCGCTCAGGCGGGATTTGCAGATTTGGAGCAATTCTCCGGCGCGTTGGAGCCGCGAAACGAGCGCGTCGATTTCCACTTCTTCGCTTTCGAGTTCGTCCACGATTTTCTGTAATTCCTTGAATGCCTTGGTGTAAGACACTTCCGGTTTGTCGGCGGCTTTTTTGGTAGCCATGGTTTATCGGGTTTTGGTTACTTTTCGGATTTTGGTCACTTCCGCTTCGGCCTCGCCTTGGCGGAAACAGATGCGGAGCGGGTCGCCGGCACGCAGGTCGGCGGCGTCCTTGACGATGCGGTCGCCGCTATAGACATAGGCGAAGCCGCGTTTCAGGATTTTTTCGGGGCTGACGGCCCGCAGCCATTTCTCCCATTGCATCAGTTGCTGCCGTTCCCAGCGGAATTTGCGGGTGACAAGCGCGGGCAAGGCTTTTTCGACGGTTTCAAGCTGCCGGCCCTCCTGTCGGCAGATGCGGAGCGCGTGCCGCCCCGCTTCGCCCACGCGTTCCAAGAAATGCCAATGCCGGCGCAGGATGTTCTCGGCCGAATAGACGATGTTTTGCGTCATGACCTCCAGCGCCCGCTCGAACGTGGCGAACGCTTCCAACAGGTATTCGCCGACCTGCGTGGGCGTGATGCCGTTGTAATAGGCCACTTCCTCGGTCACGGTCAGGTTGGTGGAGTGGCCGATGCCGGTCAGCACGGGCAGCGGGAAACGCGCCACGGCCGCGGCCAGTTCGTAGCGGTCGAAGCCGCTCAGCCCCACTTCGCCGCCCCCGCCGCGGATGATGACCACAATATCGTAGTCGGCCTTATGCTGTTCGATATGCTGTAAAGCCTGTAAAATAGAGTGAACCGACGCATCGCCCTGCAAAAGCGCCGTAAATAATTTGGTGTGAAAAACGTAGTGGCCGACCTGGCTTTCCAGCACGCGCATGAAGTCGGAATAGCCCTTGCTCGACACGGCCGAAATGACGGCCACGCGCTTGGGCAGGAGCGGGAAATCCAAAGCCTGCTGCGCCGTCCACAGCCTTTCCTTTTTCAGACGCGCCACGCAGGCCATGCGCTGCCGTTGCAGGTTGCCCAGCGTGAACACGGGGTCGATATCCACGATATGCAGGCTCAGCCCGTATTTGGGCTCATATTGAATCATGACCTGCATCAACAGCTCGGTGCCTTCCTGCAAGGGTTCGCCCGTGGTCTGCTCGAACTGGGCCGTGATGCGGCGGTAGTCCGCGCTCCAGAGCGTGGCGCGCATTTCGGCCACGATGCGGTCGTCGGTCTTCTGACAGAGTTCGGGGAAGCAATGGCCGGAGGGCGGATAGTAGTTGAGTTTGTGCATTTCCGCGCGGAGCCAGAAGGCGGAACCGTAGCGCGCGCTGATGGTTTTATGGATGCTGTTGCAGACTTCCAGCAGGCTGAACACGCGCCGCGCGGAAGCGGCCGCCCCGTCCGGAAACGCAATCTCCGTCTGTCGCTTAGACTTCGCCGCCATAAGGGTTGTCGCTTAGAGGCCCTGCCCGATTTTTTCGCAGGCCACGGTCAAACGGCGGCCGCTTTCCGCGCGGCCCAGCAGCGCCATGATGTCGAACAGGTGCGGCCCCATCGACGTGCCCACCAAGGCCACGCGCAGACTGTTGTAGAACTTGCCCGTATTCCAGCCCTGCTCGCCTATCATGCGTTCGGTCAGCGCATCCAAGGCCGGGACCGAAAAGTCGGTGGCTTCGGCGGCCTGCCACCAGGCCTGTATCATGGCCGGCATCTCCGGCTGCCAGCGTTTCTTGACCACTTTCTCGTCGTAGGCGGCCGGAGCTTCGAAGAAATAGAACAGCTGGCCGTAGAGGTCGCCGGGGAACGTCAAACGGTCTTTCACCAAGTCAATCATGCGCAGGCAGGCCGCTTCGTCTTGTGCCAAGGCTTGCGCGACCGCATCCAACGTCTTGTCTTTCAGTTGCTCCCGCAGGGCCGGCAACAAATCGGCCGCCGTGTGCTGTTGCAGATAGTGGCGGTTGTACCAATGCGCCTTGTCGAGGTTGAACTTCGCGCCCGACTTGCTGACTTTCTCCAAGTCGAACGCCTTGACCAACTCTTGCAACGTAAAGATTTCCTGCTCCGTACCGGGGTTCCAGCCCAAAAACGCCAGCATATTGACAACGGCTTCGGGATAGTAGCCGCTCTCGCGGTAGCCGCTGCTCACGGCCCCCGTCTGCGGGTCGGTCCACTGCAGCGGGAACACGGGGAAGCCGAGCCGGTCGCCGTCGCGTTTGCTGAGCTTGCCGTTGCCGTCGGGCTTGAGCAGGAGCGGCAGGTGGGCGAAGGCCGGCATCCGGTCTTCCCAGCCCAAATAACGGTATAAAAGCACGTGCAGGGGCGCGGAGGGCAACCATTCCTCGCCGCGGATGACGTGCGAAATATCCATGAGATAGTCGTCCACGATATTGGCCAGATGGTAGGTCGGCAGGTCGTCGGCGCTCTTATACAGCACTTTGTCGTCCAAAATATCCGACTGCACGTGCACCGCGCCGCGGATCATGTCGTGGACGACAATCTCCTGCCCCGGCTCCACCTTCACGCGCACGACATAGGGCGTGCCGGCCGCGAGCAAGGCCTTGACCTCATCGGCGGGCAGGCTGAGCGAGTTCTTCATGCCCATGCGGGTGGTGGCGTCGTATTGCTGCGAAGAGGCTTTGGCGGCTTCCAGGCGCTTGCGCATGGCCTCCAACTCCTCCGGCGTGTCGAAGGCGTAATAGGCCTTGCCCGCGTCCAACAGACGCTGCACGTGCACCCGGTAGATGTCGCGGCGCTCCGACTGCCGGTAGGGCCCCTTGTCGCCGCCTATGCCCACCCCCTCGTCGAACGGCAGGCCGAGCCACTTGAACGTCTCTATGATATAGGCTTCCGCGCCCGGCACAAAGCGGTTGGAGTCGGTGTCCTCGATGCGCAACAGGAAATCGCCGCCGTGTTGCTTGGCGAACAGGTAATTGAACAAAGCCGTGCGTACCCCGCCTATATGCAGGGGGCCGGTGGGACTCGGCGCGAAACGTACCCTAACTCTTCTTTCCATCTCAAAAAAAATTATCTTAGTTTATTACGATATCCCCTTCGAAAACGAACTGCGCCAACCCTTCCAAATACACTTCCGTTATTTTAGGCATCGTATTCAAAATGAGTTCTTCGGAAGTCGTCGGCACGTCGGTTTTAGGTACTTTAAGACGCGGGTTGCCGTTACGTATTTCGAACTGCACTTTCAGATGGCCGCCGCGCGTGAGCACCTGCACCGTATGCGCCCCCTCCTTCGGGTTCGTCAACAAAACGTAGGCGATGGCCGAGGCCGTCACGCCGGTTCCGCACGAAAAGGTTTCGTTCTCAACGCCACGTTCATAGGTTCTTACAACCAAATTATCGGATTTTATCTGCACGAAATCCACGTTAACACCCTCCGGAAATTCGCTCGAAAAACGTATCTTCGCGCCCACTTTATTGACGTCAATCCGTTCCACGTCGCCTACGAAGCGGACGTAGTGGGGCGAACCCGTATCCAACAGGAAGACATTGCGTTTCAGCGCGTTCTTCGCCGCCACCGTGCGGCGGTAACAGCCCACGCCCGACATCTGCAACTTGACCAAATACTGGTCGTTGAGCCCGTTGAGGATTTGGGCGCGGTGCAGCCCGTCCACGGCCACGAATTCCAACTCCTTTTCCATGAGCCCGAGTTGCGCGGCGAAGGCCGTGAAACAGCGGCCGCCGTTGCCGCACATACTGCCCTCGCGGCCATCGGCATTGTAATAGCGCATCCGCAGGCCGTGTTCCGAATCCAACTGCAACGTCATGAGCCCGTCGGCCCCTATGCCGAAACGCCGGTCGCACAGCAACGCGATTTGCGACATCCCCAGCGCGGCGTATTCGTCCTTGCGGTTGTCCAACAGAATGAAGTCGTTGCCCGCGCCCTGGTACTTGTAAAAATGGATTTTATCGGCCATCGTCTTGTTTATTCGCATCCGCTCCTTCCACCTCATCGGCCGCCGGCTCCCCGAGCGAATCGGTGCCCGAAATCAATTCGAAACGCTGCATTTCGGCCGAAGTCGTCAAACGGTAAACCGCCTCCTTGTGATACATCCAGACGCCGTCGGTATGGTTTTCGAAACGCAAGGAGTCGGAGTCATTTATACCGTAGAGTATCAAATTGTTACCACTAAGTTGATAGCCCTTGTAATGTACGGGCGACTCCCAAAATTCCACGTGCAGCGGCTTTTCGGAAGTCGGGGCGTCGGCGGAAGCGATTGCGGAAGACGCACCCTCCGCGCCCGTCATGCCGATATCGTAACCGCCGGCATACGTGCCGTTGGTATCGGCCGCACCGGCCACCGACAGGCTGTCGGGCGACACCACCTGCAACTGCATCGCGTCCTGCCGCTTCAGCTGCTCCTGCAACGGCCTGATGGACGTATCCACCGACAGCATCCCGTCGGCGGGGCCGTTCCACAAGCCCGTACGGCGCGCCACGGCCGGCGCGGCCGCCAGCGTGTCGGCCTCGGCCTTACGCTTCGGTTCACGCCACAGCGCCGGGTCCAAATAATATTCTTCCTCGCCCTCCACCTCCGGATGGCTCGCGTAGAAACTGTCCAGGGCCGACCAGCCGTGCGCCGAAGGCACGGCCTTGAGTTCCGCCAACGGCTTCACGTCGCTGAAATCCCAGGGCGACACGCTTTCGGGCTTTGACGGCGTATGCAAGGATAAGCCTAAAAACAACAGTATCAGCAACAAGCCTGCACCGCCCGCGCCAATCAGCCAAAGGCCCAGCCGCCGTGACCGCCGGCGGGCATCGTCCCGCTTTTCCGCGCGGTCAGCCGACCGAAGACGGTCGCTCACGGTCTGCGACGTCTTCCTTTTCCATTTGTTCATCTTGCCTGTCATATACGGTCGCCGTAATGTTCTTCCGCATCCGCCGCGCCCCGGGCCTGCGGCTTCTGTTTCTTACCGCTGGCCATCGGCTGGATGGGCAACGGCTGGGCCGGCAGCGGCTGAATATCGGAATGGCCCTCGTCGGGTCGAATCGAAGCGAAATCCATGATATATTCGATATAGGGCGCTATCGTCACGTCGCTGCGGTTGTTGAGCCAAATAAGCGTGCGGTGGTTGGCGTAGTCGTGGATGAAATACGTGCGGAAGCCCTTCCACCAGCCGTGGTGGTAGGCGATTTTCTGCCCGTTGCACTCCTGCTTGACGCGGAAGCCCAGGCCGTAGTCCTGCTGGTGTTTCTCGTCGAAAGGCTGGGCCGGCGTAAAGGCCAGCGTCAGGTTCTCCTCGTTCAGGAAAGCCTCGCAATAGAGCGCGCGGTCGAACAGGAACAAATCCTCGGCGGTCGAGAAAATGCCCTTGTCGCCCACCACGCCGTCGAGATAGTCGGGCTGACGTTCATAGAAACCGCGGCGGCGCGAGTAGGAATAACCCTTGACCAAATGCGACTGCTGCCGGTTCTTGTAATCATAGACGAACGTATGCTTCATGCCCAGCGGCTCGAAGATATAACCGTTCAGCACCTCGGCGAACGGCTGTCCGGTAACGGCTTCGATGATGGAGGCCAAGTAGGCGTAGTTCGTGTTGCAATAGCGGAAACGCGCGCCGGGCTTGAATTCCAGACGCGGACGGTAACGCTTCAACAGCGGCGTGATGTCGGCGTTGGTCAGCGGCGTGCGGTAATCCCAATGTTCGTCGGCCACATAGATATAGTTGGGCAGACCGCTGCGGTGTTGCAGCAGGTGGCGCACCGTCACGCTGTCGTGCGGGAAATCGGGCAGGTAGTGCTTGACCGGCCGTTCGATGTCGATTTTGCCCTCCTGACGCAGCTTGAGCACGGCCACGGCCGCGAACGGCTTGGACGTGGAGGCCAGCTGAAAGCGGTCTTCGTTGCTCAGGCTGTCTTTGGTGCGGAAATTCTTATAGCCGAAAGAACGGTTGTAGATGATATGCCCTTCCTGCGCGTAGAGCACATGGCCGTTGAAGCGGCCGCGCGAGAAAGCCGCCGTCAGCACCGAGTCGAGCTTGAAATACTGGGCGCTGTCGTTGGCATTGAGCAAAGTCGGCTCGAAACTCTCCGGCGGTTCGGGCAAAGCGGCCACCGCCGCGGTATTGGCCGTAAACGCAGGGTCTTCCTGCCAGGGGATGGGGGTCATGAAACCGATGCCGACCAGCGTGGGCAGCAACACCGAAGCCCACATTCCACCATTCTTCAAGTATTTCATATTTTATGTATTTTTCACTCATTTCATTCGTGCAAAATAGGATGCGGCTCAACAATGTCAATCAATAAATTGTTGCCATTGTGTTCGCCTTTCACTATTTTTGCAACACTTGTAGCCAACTTGCAAAAATATTTGAAAAAAACACTGTAAAACCATCGTTTCCTATGAATTCTCAACAACAGGGCGTTGAAAACGTCAAACGATACACGATTACGACCGCCTTGCCTTACGCCAACGGCCCCGTCCACATCGGCCACCTGGCGGGGGTTTACGTGCCGGCCGACATCTACGCGCGCTACCTGCGGCTCTGCGGCAAGGACGTCGTGCTGATCGGGGGTTCCGACGAACACGGCGTGCCCATTACGTTGCAGGCCAAGGCCAAACATATGACCCCGCAACAAGTCGTTGACCACTATCACGCCATCATCAAGAAAAGTTTCGAGGAGTTGGGCATCTCGTTCGACATCTATTCGCGCACGTCCACGCCCCTGCACGCCAAGACGGCCTCCGACTTCTTCAAGACGCTCTACGACAAGGGCTGTTTCGAGGAAAAGACGTCGCTGCAATACTACGATGAGGAGAACCGCCAGTTTTTGGCAGACCGCTATATTACAGGTACTTGTCCGCACTGCGGCAACGAAAAGGCCTACGGTGACCAATGCGAGAAATGCGGCAGCACGCTCAGCCCCGACGAACTCATCGACCCCAAGTCGGCCATCAGCGGCAACAAGCCCGTCAAGAAAGAGACGAAACACTGGTATCTGCCGCTGGGTCAATACGAAAACTTCCTGCGCGAATGGATTTTGAAAGGCCACAAGGACGACTGGAAAACGAACGTCTATGGGCAGTGCAAGTCGTGGATAGACCAGGGCTTGTTGCCGCGGGCCGTGACGCGCGACCTCGACTGGGGCGTCAAACTGCCCTTGCCCGACACCGACGGCAAGGTGCTCTACGTATGGTTCGACGCGCCCATCGGCTATATATCCGCCACGAAGGAACTGTTGCCCGACACCTGGGAAAAATATTGGAAAGACCCGGACACCAAGCTCGTGCATTTCATCGGCAAGGACAATATCGTATTCCACTGCATCATTTTCCCCGTGATGCTCAAGGCGGAAGGCAGTTATATCCTGCCGGAAAACGTACCCGCCAACGAGTTTTTGAACTTGGAGGGCGACAAGATTTCGACCTCGCGCAACTGGGCGGTATGGTTGCACGAATACCTGGAGGAACTGCCCGGCAAACAGGACGTGTTGCGCTACGTGCTGACGGCCAACGCGCCCGAAACCAAGGACAACGACTTTACGTGGAAGGACTACCAGGCGCGCAACAACAACGAGCTGCTGGCCGTGTTCGGCAACCTCGTCAACCGCACGCTCGTATTGATTCAAAAGTATTTCGACGGCAAGACGCCGACGCCCGCGGCCTTGACAGAGGCCGACCGCGCCACCTTAGACGAGATGCGGGGCTACGGCCAGCGCATCGGCGCAAGCATCGAAGCCTACCGCTTCCGTGAGGCGCTCAACGAAATGATGAACCTCGCGCGGCTCGGCAACAAATACCTGACCGAGACCGAACCGTGGAAAATCTGGAAGACCGACCCGCAGCGCGTGGCGACGGTGCTGCACGTGTCGTTGCAAATCGTGGCGCATTTAGCCATCGTCTGCGAGCCTTTCCTGCCGTTTACCGCTGCCAAGCTCCGCCGTATGCTCGATATGCCGGCTATGGGCTGGAAAGAGGCCGAAAAAGAGGTGCTGGTGCCAGCGGGCCACCCGCTGGGCGAAGTGGAACTGCTGTTCGAGAAAATCGAAGACAGCGTCATCGAGGCGCAGATGCAGAAACTGGCCGACGCCAAGGCCAAGAACCTGGCGGCGCAGGCCGCGGCCGCGCCCGTGAAGGAGAGCAAGCCGCTCGTATCGTTCGACGACTTCGCGCGCATGGACTTGCGCGTGGGCGTCATCAAGACGGCCGAAAAAGTGGCCAAGACCAAGAAATTGCTGAAACTGACCGTGGATACGGGCATCGACACGCGCACCATCGTGAGCGGCATCGCCGAATACTACCAGCCGGAAGAACTGCCGGGCCGCAAAGTGTGCGTGCTCGTGAACCTCGCGCCCAAAGACCTCAAGGGCATTCCCTCGCAAGGGATGCTGCTGCTGAGCGAGAACCCCGACGGCCGCCTGCTGTTCGTGGAACCGGGCGCGGACGCCGTTCCCGGCGCGGAGATACGGTAAACCGGCGGCGGTTCACCCGAAATAAACCTAACGGATTTTCCGTTCGTTCAATGCCCGATGGTAACGTCGGGCATTGTTGTTATGCTCGTTGAGGTTCGTCGCGAACGCATGATAGCCGGAGAAATCCTCGCGCGCGCAGAAATACAGATACGACGTCTTTTTATTGGCCAGCACCGCGTTGACGCTCGCGGCCGAGGGCGTGCAGATGGGCCCCGGCGGTAGCCCGCGGTACAGATAAGTGTTGTAGGGCGAATCGGTTTTGAGGTGCGACTTGAGGATGCGCCGCAGCGCGGGGTCGCCCAAGGCGAACTTGACGGTGGGGTCGGCCTGCAACGGGATGCCCTTGCGCAAACGGTTCAGATACACGGAGGCGATATCGGCCTTCTCGTCGTTCTTGTTCGTCTCCAGCTCCACAATCGACGCCAGCGTGATGACTTCCATCGGCGTCAGCTTCAGGGCGTCGGCCTGGGCGCGCCGCTGATCGTTCCAGAACGTCTCCTGCTCGTAAATCATGCGGCTCAGGAACTTTTCGGGCGTCGTGTTCCAGTGGATGTAATACGTGTTGGGCATAAAGCAGCCCAAGGCCGTTTCGTAGGTCAGCGGCGCGCCGAACAGACTGAACGCACCCAAACGGGCGGGTTGCGTGAACAGGGCCATGAGCGCCGTGGAATCGGCCTCGATTTGGTGGCCTACGGTGGTGGCGAGCCCGGAGAGCGAACGCATCCGCCCGAAATGCAGGTGCACTTCGTCCTGCGCGCCCGAACGCAGCTTATCGACGACGCTAGACGTGGAGGCGCCTTCGGGCAGGATATAGCGGCCCGGCTTGACGTAGTAAGGATATTTGCGGATTTTGGCGAGCAAGTCGAAACGATAGTCGTTCACGAAGCCCGACGCCCGCAAGCTGTCGCACACCTGGCGGTAGGAAGCCTTGCTCGGCACGTACAGCACCGTTTCTTCGGGGATGGCCGGCGCGTAGGCGATGTAATACCAAAGGCCGCCGCACAGTACGGCCATCACGCAAATGAGGATGGCGAGCGTTTCCACCGCGCGCCGCAACGGGCTTTTCTTACGGTTGAAAGGACGCGTGCCGCGCGACTTGCGGGGCTTGTGATAAACGTTGGGAGATTTTCTTCTTGTCATGGAACCAACAAGTAAGGATGAAGAGTACCTTGGGCGGGAGTTGAACCCGCACGGCCTTACGGCCACAGGATTTTAAGTCCGGCGTGTCTACCGATTCCACCACCAAGGCGGGTACTTACAAAAAATCCCGATGGGACGCACCGGGATTTGTGAGCGGAAAACGGGGCTCGAACCCGCGACCTCAACCTTGGCAAGGTTGCGCTCTACCAGCTGAGCTACTTCCGCGCTGTTAAGAGGCCGCAAAATTACATCTTTTTTTTTATCCCGCCAAATTTTTGCGTCCTTTTTTGCGATATTTTCAGTCTTTCGACAATAATTGTTTGATTTCGTTTAATTTATTAAGCGCTTCGATGGGCGTTAGACCGTTGAGGTCGGTGTTCAGGATGTCGTCTTTGATTTTTTCGATGAGCGGATCCTCCAATTGGATAAAGCTCAACTGGTAGCCCGACTGCATGGCCTTAGAGGCACCTGCAAGGCCGTTTTCGACCTTTTCGGACGGCGTTCCGGCGACGTTTCCGGCCGTTTCCGGCTGCGGAGAATCGGTTTTAAAATCCGCCGACGGGGTGCGGGACGCTACAGCCGATTCTCGCGGCGTTGATTTCTCCATCGCGTCCAAAAGCGACTCGGCCCGTTCCACGACTTGGGCCGGCATCCCGGCCATGCGCGCCACGTGGATACCGAAACTGTGTTCCGACCCGCCCGGCACGAGCTTGCGCAGGAACAGCATCTCCTTGCCCACCTCCTTGATGCTGATGTGGAAATTATGGATGCGCGGGAACTGCGCGGCCATGCGGTTGAGTTCGTGGTAGTGCGTGGCGAACAGCACCTTGGGGCGGACCTTTTCGTCTTGGTGCAGGTATTCGGCAATGGCCCAGGCGATGGAGATGCCGTCGTAGGTGCTGGTGCCCCGGCCTATCTCGTCGAGCAGCACGAGTGACCGCGACGTGATGTTGTTGAGGATGTTGGCCGTCTCGTTCATCTCCACCATGAACGTACTCTCGCCCGAAGCGATGTTGTCGCTCGCGCCCACGCGCGTGAACACCTTATCCACCAGGCCTATGCGGGCCGACTCGGCCGGCACGAAGCAACCCATCTGCGCCATGAGCACAATCAGGGCCGTCTGCCGCAGCACCGCCGACTTACCCGACATATTCGGCCCCGTAATCATCATAATCTGCATCTTGTCCGTATCCAGATGCAGGTCGTTCGGGATATAGGCCTCGCCCACGGGCAGGAACCGTTCGATGACCGGATGGCGGCCGCCCTTGATGTCCAAGGCCGTATCTTCCGCTATCTCGGGCCGCACGTAGCCATAAAGCTTGGCGGCGTCGGCAAACGCATACATCACGTCGGCGAAGGCCACCAGCTGCGCATCGTCCTGCAAGGCCTTGATATGGGGCTGCACCGACAGCAACAGCTGCTCGTAGAGCGCGGCTTCCGTGCGCCCGATGGCCTCCTCGGCCTGCAACACGCGCTCCTCGTAGGTCTTGAGTTCGTCGGTGATGTAACGCTCCCCGCCCGTCAGCGTCTGCTTGCGCACCCAGTCTTCCGGCACGCGGTCTTTGTACGACTTGCTGACTTCCAAATAATAACCGAATACCGACGTGAAACCGAGCTTGAGGTTCGGGATGCCGCTGCGTTCGGCCTCTTTCTGTTGGATTTCAACCAAATAGTCCTTGCCCGAAAAGACGAGCTTCCGCAGGTTGTCCAATTCGGCGCTGAAGCCCTCGGCAATGACCATCCCCTTGGCCAACGACACGGGCGGGTCGGCGTGCAGGCCCGCTTCCAACCGCGCGCGCAAGTCTTCGCACACTACGATTTTCTCCGCCCATCCGCGCACGGAAGGCGGCGTGTCGGCATCTTCCAAAAGACTGTCTTTCAAGCCTTGCAGGTTATAAAGACAGGTTTTGAGCTGGTACAGTTCCCGCGGGTTGGCCCGTAGGGCGGCCACCTTCGAAATCAGACGTTCCAAATCGCCTATGCCGGCGAATATATCCTTCAGTTGCCGCGCCGTTTCTGGGTTTTGCAACAATTCCCCTACAAAACGTAGCCGCTCTTCTATCTGCGTTTTTTCCACAAGCGGCATACTGATGTAACGCCGCATAAGCCGCGCCCCCATTGGCGTCACACTACGGTTCAGTACCCCGAACAGCGAGTACTTTTCGTCGGTGCCGAAGTGGACGGGCGCCAGCAATTCCAGGTTACGGACCGTAGAGGCGTCCAAGGCCAAAAACGTAGTGTCGCTCAGGCTCCGGATGCGGCTGACATGGGCGGATTCCTCATGCTTCGTGGCGGCCAAATAGTGCAGGCACGCGCCGGCGGCCACCTGCCCGAACAGCATCTTTTCAACGCCGAACCCTTTGAGGGATCGCACTTTAAAATGCTTCAACAGGATGTCTTCGGCAAACTGGTTCGTGAAAACCCAGTCGTCGATTTTGGTCGTGAAGAACGCGTTGCCCATACGTTCGAGCCACGTCTTATACTGTAGGTTCGAAACGAGAATTTCAGAGGGCGAAAACGTATGGATGAGTTTGACAATCCTGTCCCACGGCCCCTCGGTCAGATAAAATTCGCCGGTACTGATATCGAGCAGGGCCAGGCCGCAGGTCTGTTTCTGCAGATGGACGGCGGCCAAATAATTGTTCTTCTCGGCTTCCAACATCTTGTCGCTCAGCGCGACACCCGGCGTAATCAATTCGGTCACCCCGCGTTTGACGATTTTCTTCGTCAGTTTCGGGTCTTCCAACTGCTCGCAAATCGCCACCTTGCCGCCCGCCTTCACCAAACGGTAGAGATAACTGTCCAGCGCATGATGCGGAAAACCGGCCATCTCGATGCCGGCGGCCGCCCCGTTGGAACGACGGGTCTGTATGATATTCAGCACCTTGGATGCGAAAACGGCATCTTCGCCATAGGTCTCGTAAAAGTCACCGACCCGAAACAGCAACAGGGCTTCCGGATACTGCCGCTTGATTTCGTAAAACTGCTTCATCATCGGCGTTTCCGACCCCGCCGCGGGCGTGGGTTCGGCTTCGTTCCCTTCTTTTTTCGTTTTCGCCATCGTATCTTCTCTATTCTCTATCAATATTATTCAGTGGGGGCCGCCGAGGCTTTGGCGCCGGCTTGCAAACGCACCAGCAGAACCGAAATGTCGGCCGGCGAAACGCCCGGAATGCGGGCGGCCTGCCCGATGGTCATGGGCCGGAGTTTCGACAATTTCTCGCGCGCCTCGTAAGAGAGCGACGAAATGGCGCGGTAGTCGATGTCTTCCGGCAGGTGCAGCTGTTCGTAGCGCGTCATGCGTTCGGCGTTCTCCTGCTCCTTGCGGATATACGACTCGTATTTGATGCCGATTTCCACGGCCTCGCGCATCTCGCGGTAGTCGCCCTCGCCCCGGTAGGTCTGCAGCAGCGCCTGCAAGTCGGGCACCGCCGCTTCCAAGGCGTCGAGCGTGACCTGAGGCCGCTGCAACAGGCTTTCCAACGTGGCCTTCTGCGGGATGGCCGACGTACCGCAGGCTTCCAACATCGGGTTGGCCTCGCCCGGCTCTATCTTCGTCTGCCGCAGGAAGGCATCCACCCGGGCCGTGAAACCCCGCTTGCGCTCCAAGTCGCGCATACGTTTTTCGTCCGCCAAGCCCAAACGGAACGCCAAGGGCGTCAGGCGTTCATCGGCATTGTCCTGCCGCAACAGGATACGGTATTCGGCCCGCGACGTGAACATACGGTAAGGTTCGTCCACGCCCTTGGTGATGAGGTCGTCTATAAGCACGCCGATATAGGCCTGCGAACGGTCGAGCACGAAAGGTTCCGCGCCCTGCAGTTTGAGATGGGCGTTGATGCCGGCCATGAACCCCTGCCCGGCCGCCTCCTCGTAGCCCGTCGTGCCGTTCACCTGACCCGCGAAATACAGATGTTCCACGGCTTTGGTCTCCAACGTCGCCTTGAGTTGGGTCGGCGGAAAATAATCGTACTCTATCGCGTAGCCCGGCCGGTAGATTTTGGCGCGCTCAAAGCCTTTGATACGGCGCAGGGCCGCGCATTGCACCTCCTCCGGCAAAGAGGAGGAAAAGCCGTTCAAATAGTACTCGTGCGTATGGCGTCCCATCGGCTCCACAAACAGCTGGTGCCGGTCTTTGTCGGCAAAGCGGACGATTTTGTCCTCTATCGACGGACAGTAGCGCGGCCCCGTGCCCTGGATGCGTCCCGTGTACATCGGCGACTTGTCGAAGCCCGTGCGCAGGATGTCGTGAACCGTCTGGTCGGTGTACGCCAAAAAGCACGGCAGCTGGTGTTCCACGGGCCGGCTTTCGTCGCTGAAAGAAAACTTGGCGGGTTGGTCGTCGCCCGGCTGGGGCGTCAAGACCGAAAAATCGATGGTGCGGCCGTCGATACGGACGGGCGTGCCTGTTTTGAGACGGGCGGAAACGAAGCCGAGCGATTGCAGGCTTTCGGTCAGGCCCGTCGCCGCCGCGTCGCCCATGCGGCCGCCCGCATACGAACACTCGCCGATATGGATTTTGCCGTTCAGGAACGTCCCGGCCGTCAGCACCACGGCGCGGCCCTCTATCTGCAAGCCCGTGCGCGTCACCACGCCCCGCAGCCGCCCGTGGTCCATCCACAGGCCCGTCACCATGTCCTGCCGCAAATCGAGGTTGGGAATAGCGTCTATCTTTTGCCGCCATAGCCGCGAGAACTGCAACATATCGCATTGCGCGCGCGGGCTCCACATGGCGGGCCCCTTGGAGCGGTTCAGCATCCGGAATTGAATCGTGGCCGCATCGGTCACCAGGCCCGACAGACCGCCCATCGCGTCGATTTCGCGCACGATCTGCCCTTTGGCCACGCCGCCCATCGCCGGATTGCACGACATATAGGCCAGGCCGTCTATCTGCAGACTCAACAGCAACACCCTGGAACCTAAGCGGGCGGCCGCCGCTGCCGCTTCACATCCGGCATGGCCACCGCCCACTACAATCACATCGTATGTTTCCGTACAGGCAAAATTTTGCATCGTCCCCTTTTACGCGCTGAATATTTATAGCGTCGGAAAACCGTGCGCCATCATACGGTCTTCCATTTCGCGCATCTTCTTGGCCTCGGCCGGCGTCTTGTCGCCGTAACCCGCCAGATGCAGGATACCGTGTATCATGACGCGGATCAGTTCGTCGGCCTGCTTCACGTTAAAAATCTTGGCGTTTTCCTTGATACGTTCCACACTGATGAAGATATCACCGCTCAACACATTTTTCTCCGTATAGTCGAACGTGATGACATCGGTGTAGGTATCGTGCGAAAGATACTGCTCGTTCAATTTATGCAGATAGGCATCCGTGCAAAAGATAAAACTGATATCGCCGCATTTCTTCTTCAACTTCTCCACCACGCGTTCCAAACCCATGCGCGTCTCGCCTCTCTTGATGCAACGCACCCTGATTCCCTCTTCAAAAAAAGCAATGTTTTCCATAATCCGATGTTTTGGTTTCCGCCGGGCGGTTTTGCCGAGCCTCACGCTATATCTGTACAAATATAAAAATTTTATTCCAATTCCACCGCATAAGTCCGGGGCGGGTCGGATGCAGGATATGGGGTGACCCGACGGGAAAGGCCGGACGGATGATTTTCTGATTTAAGCCAAAAAACGTATCCGTTCTCCTTTATGTTCCACGTGGAACAGCCGCCGAAAACGTGGTCGAAAAAACCCCTTTGGACAGGGTTTCGCAGAAAACTTTTCCCTAGGCACGAAAATTTTTCGTATCTTCGAACTATCAATACCTTTATATAAATGAAACGATTTCA